>DAORNP010000018.1:0-2333 GCA_035441065.1 Flavobacteriales bacterium
CCCCGCCTATGCCGACCTGGCCGTCACCGGCGGATGGCTCTACCTCAGCGGCGGCTCTCAAGGCCTGATCGTGTACCGCAGCGGCCCGTCGGATTTCGTTGCGTTGGACCGGCACTGCACCTATCAAACCGCCAACCTCTGCCGGGTGCATGTGGACAGCAGCCAAGTGATCGCGCGTGATACCACCTGCTGCGGCTCGGCTTTCCTGATCACCGATGGCAGTGTCGTGCAAGGACCCGCAGCGCTCAACCTGCAGCGCTACAACACCACCTTCAACGGCACCACCCTGCGGATCTTCAATTGATCCGGGTCAGAACCGGAAGCTCAGGCCAGCACTGGGCAGCAGCGGCAACTGGTTCACGCGCTCGTAGCGCACACGGTCGAAGTAGAAGATGTTCTCGCGATTGAGCGCGTTGGTCACGCCTAGGTCAAGCTCCAGGCTCTTGTGCTCGTCGAAGCGCCATGTCTTGGTCACCCCGGCATCAACGCGGGCGTAAGCAGGCAAGCGGCCATCGTTGAGCGGGCCGAAGACCACAGCCAGGTCGGCGTTGCTGGAAGCGTAATTGGTATTGATGTCGCCGTTGAATGGTACGGAGCCATAGAAGCCCTGCGTGCGGGTGAAGGGGAAGCCGCTGCCGTAGTTCCATCGCAGGTTCACCTTCCAGGCATCGAACTTCCCGAAGGCATAGCTGGCCACCAGGTTCAGGTTGTGGCGACGGTCCCAAACCGGGTTGTACACCTGCACGCCGTCGTAGCGGTCAACCACGGTGTAGCTGTAAACGCCCCAGAGGTAGAGCTGGCCCTTCTCGTACTTCAGCTGTACATCGGCACCATAGGCACGGCCGGTCTCCACGATGAAATCCTTCTTCAGTTCGTCGGGCTTGTCGGCGAACTCGGGCGTGTCGTTGAAGTACTTGTTGCGGTTGATGTTGGTGACCTGGCGGAAGTCCTTCAGATAGACCTCGAAGTTGAGGGTGAGCTCGCGGGAGATGTCGTGCTCGATGCCCGCCACGTAGTGATTGGCGCGCTGCAGCGGGTCCTTCAGCTCGCGCGAGCTGCCATCGCGCTCGTTAACCCTGGCCGGCAGGTTCTCCGGCGAGGACAGGAATCCATAGAAGAGGTTCACCACATCACGGTCGTTGTTAGCGGCCACCAGGTTCTGGCTGTAGCGGCCAGCGGCCATCTTGAAGCGCCAATTCTCGCTGATGTTCCACTTGGCGCCGAGACGGGGCTCGATGTTGGCCACGGAGAGCGATGCATAGTAGTGGAGGCGGACACCGGGGTCGATGATCACCTTGCCGAGCTTCTTGCGGTAGTTCAGATAACCGGCTATCTCGCTGGTGTTCTCCTCCTGGGTGAAGCCCCTGCCCAGTTCATTGAAGAAGCTGAAGTTCGTTCGGAAGCCCAGCATCTCCACGCCGTAGCGTATCTCGTCGTCCCCTTGGAAGTACTTGAAGTTCAGCGCGCCATTGAACCCGATGATCTCACTGGTGCGCGGCGCGAGCTGCGACTCCTTCAGTTCGATGGCGTACTTGCTGAAGCAGAACACGCCATCGATGAGCACAGCGCTGCCCGCAGGTACCAGCACGAAATTGGTCCCTGCGCCCCAGTTCTGCCAATTCAGGTCGCTCAGGCCCCGGTAGTTCACGCCATCGGTGAAGTTGAAGCCGAACAGGTTGAATTTGCTGCCGTTGGCGCCATTGAAGGAGAGCTTGCCGTACGCATCGGTGAAGCGGAAGGGCAGGCCCAAGGTGTCGTTCACGTTCTTATAGAAGAGCTTGCTGCTCTGATCCAAGTAGCTATGGCGCAGGTTGAATAGGTAGCTGCTGGAGCCCTCGCCCGGTTCTTTCTGTGCCTTTATTGGGCCTTCGAGCAGCGCCTTGGCCGCGAAGGTGCTGGTGCTCACCTTGCCGCTCATGCGGGTGCGGTTGCCATCGCGGGTAGTGATGTCCATGACCGAACTGATGCGCCCGCCGAACTCCGCGTTGAAGCCCGCCGTGTAGATGTCGGCGTTGCGGATGATGTCATTGTCGAACACGCTGAAGAGGCCGATGCTGTGGAAGGGATTGTAAAGCACCATGCCGTCCATCATCACCTTGTTCATGATCGGTGAGCCTCCGCGCACATAAAGCTGGCCGCCTTGGTCGCCGGTGAAGATCACCCCCGGCACCACTTGGAGGTATTGCGCAAGGTCGGCCTCACCGCCCACCGCCGGCATGCGCTCGATCTGCTTGGGCGTGAGCTTGGTAACGCTCATGCGCACCTGGCTCTGGGCCTCCTGCTTCTCACCACTGATCTCCACCACGCCGATCTGGATCGAGGCCTTTACCATG
>DAORNP010000018.1:2348-4951 GCA_035441065.1 Flavobacteriales bacterium
GATTTGATCGCGCCCTACGGTCACGGCCTTCTCCAGGTCCTCGTAGCCCAAAAACGTGACTCGCAGAGTCTGCGGCCCCACCGGCACCTTGGTGATGGAGAAGTAGCCGTTCACATCGGTGGCGGCGCCGATGGTAGTGCCCTTGAGCACCACATTGGTGAAGATGATGGGTTCGCCAGTGGCTTTGTCGTAAACGAAGCCGCGTATGGTGCCCGTCTGGGCGAACGAGCACAATCCGATGAGGGCGAATCCGATGGCCAGGGCCAGGCGCTGCAGGTGTGATGGCATGCAAGAAGAAATGAACCTTGGTTCCAAGGGGCGGCTAAAGTAGGCGGCGCCCCTATAGAGCAAAGGCGCCGTTTGATGAGCGGCGCATGCCGATGGCTGCCCCCCTTTCCTCAACGCTTGCCCGGAGCCCGTGTCGGAGGGCGGCTGGGAGCGGGCGCTTTCGATGGTGCCGGGCGACTAGGCGGCGCCGTCCGGTTCGGCGCATGGCGATCCGGGGCCTTGGATGGCCTTGTAGAGGGCTTGCGTTCGGGACGCATGACGGGTTCCTTCGTTCGCTCGCGGTCCATCGGTTTGGCCTGTTCCCGGACCGGTTTGGGCTTGTCCGTGGGTTGAAGCGTGCGCTGCGGTTGCGCAGCATTTCGCCTGCCGAAAGACGGTGACACCGCCCGCCTGCCCAGGTACACGTTATGTGCTCGTTCCACACGGCAGAATCCCACCGGTTGATACCACCCCCAATATGGCCGCTGGAAGCCCCACCATGCGCTCCAGCCCCACGGATTCCAAGGCCGCCACCAAGGTGGGTAATAGCCCCAGTACCACGGATAGTTCCAGTCCCACCAAGCCGGTCCATAACACCACTGCACGCACGGCCACGCCCATACATTCACCCAAACGGTGACTTGTGTGGCTGGCGCGAGAGGTCCACCCTTCCTGCGTCCACCCTCTTTCACCGACTCCGTGGGCTCAATGATCGTTCCTTCCGGATAGAGGGCATCATCTCCTCGAATCTGCAATACCACGGCGCCATCCTGAGTACGCTCCATTTGAATGGAGGCGACATCCTGCGCTTCGTCCTTCGCGAGCTGAACGCGAAGCGCGAGCACGCGGGCATCGCCATCCGCGATCGCATGCACATGCACGAAATCAACCTGTCCATCGGCATCGAGGTCGAGGTTGTTGACGCCGTTCTCCGAGGTGTTCAGCGCTTGCACGAAACCATCAAGGTCCTTGGCTTGGCGAAAGAGCTCCAGTGCGCCTGCCAGGTTGAAGTGGTCGCCGGCCATGCCGGTGCTATCGTTGGGCAGCTTAGCCGCCGAGAGCGTTGCGGCCCAAGGCAGCAGCGCGAGGAGCAATAGGTGGCGCATGACGGAAGTGATTTGGAGCGCGGCTGCAACAACCGCACCGCGAAGGTTGCTTTTCTGCCGACCAATTGAACGATTGAGGCCCACAAGCGCGTGTTGACAAGTGGGGCTATTCGTATTCAGCCTCCCAATAATGCGCCGATACGTTTGCCCGGCACCCTACCTGGACGCTCATCGCACATCCTCGAATTGCATCGGCTACACTCCTAGCCCATGCGCGCATGGATGAGCAGTGCATGAAGACAGACCTCTTCATGAACGCGTACCCGGCGGTGCCCCAAGCCGGTTGGCACATGACGGAAAAACGACCCCTGCCCCTCGCGCAAGCTGCTTTGCGCCTCCTCGCTCACCGCACCACCCGCCTCCTGCTCGCTGCTTCAGCGGCCCTGCTGCTTTGGCAGGTCGAAGCGCGCGCCACGCATGCCATGGGCGGCGAGCTCACTTACGATTGCATCGGCACAGGCCAATACCGCATCCGCCTGAATTTCTACCGAGACTGCAACGGTGTGGCCGCCCCCACCAACTGCAGCAACGGCAGGCAGTTCCGCTTGCGCAGCGCGGCGTGCGGCAATGGGAACAACACCGTCACGCTCAACCCATGCTTCAATCTCGATGGCGTTGATGTGGTTACACCCTTGTGCTTCGGCGCAGCGGACCGCTGCACCAACCCCAGCGCCCAGTTCGGCATTGAGCGCTACCGTTACAGCGCAGTGGTGAACCTGAACGCCTATGCGGCCTGCGGAAGCGACTGGATCATCGATTGGGACCTGTGCTGCCGGAACAATGCGATCACCTCGCTGAACAATCCCGGCTCGCGCAACCTCTACCTCTATGCGCGCCTGAATCAGGTCGCCGCGCCCTGTAACAACTCGCCGCGCTACCTGAATACACCGACGGCTTTCGCCTGCGTGGGCCAGGCCGTGAGCTACAACCATGGCTTCAACGATGTGGACGGCGACTCCTTGAGCTTCTCGCTTACGCCGGCTTTGGGCACCAATGGCGGCAGCATTCCATACAACGCGGGCTACTCGTTCACGCAGCCCCTGGTCACCAGTGGTGGCGCCAACGCGGTGCAGATCAACCCGGTCACGGGCACTATCACCTTCACGCCGAGCATCCAGCAATTCGCGGTGGTGAGCGTGCTGGTGCGCGAATGGCGCAATGGCGTGCTCATTGGCGAGCAAATCCGCGATGTGCAATTCGCGATCATCGCCTGCAACAATGCCCTGCCGC
>DAORNP010000018.1:4961-5353 GCA_035441065.1 Flavobacteriales bacterium
AGGCTAGCGGCGTGAACGGCACCGGTGCTTACACCTATGACGTGTGCGCGGGCGTGCCCTTCTGTTTCACCGTGAACAGCAGCGATGCGGACAATGGCCAAACGGTGACCATGAACTGGAACAACGGTATTCCGGGGGCCACCTTCACCACCACCGCTGGGCCGTTGCCTGTTGGCACGTTCTGCTGGACCCCAACGACTGCCGACATCGGCCCGAACCTCTTCTCGGTGACGGTGCAGGACAATGCCTGCCCGCTGGTGGGCCAGAACAACTTCGGCTTCGCCATTCAAGTGACACCACCTTTCACTCCTGCGAATGCGGGGCCCGATCAGAGCGTGTGCGGCGCCACCGCCTCCCTAGCTGGTCAATTGCCTTGGCCGGTGCAGGGAACA
>DAORNP010000018.1:5404-19561 GCA_035441065.1 Flavobacteriales bacterium
CCCAGCACGGGCGTGAGCGGCTTGAGCATCGGCACCAATACGTTCCGATGGACCGTGAACTACGGCACTTGCGGCACCACGAGCGATGATGTGGTGATCACGAGCTATAACCCGGCGCAGCCAGCCGCCAATGCCGGACCTAACCAGCAGATCTGCACGCCGATGACCAGCACGAACCTGCAGGGCAATACCGCCACCTTCCCTGCTTTGGGCACGTGGACCCTGGTGAGCGGCACCGGCATCATCGACCAGCCCAACAACCCGAGCACGCTGGTCAGTGGCTTGTCAATCGGCCAGAACATCTTCCGATGGACAATCAACAATGGCCCATGCGGCGCGCCTACGAGCAACACCATCACCGTGATGGTGTACGACTATGCTGCACCAGCGGCCAATGCAGGACCAGATCAGTTCGTGTGCGCGCCGGTAGTCAGCGTGACGATGAACGCCCAGCCGGCCAACGGGACATGGAGCGTGGTGGCGGGCACGGGCATCTTCGCCAACCCCAACAACCGCAACACCAGCGTCACCGGCCTGAGCATCGGCGTGAACACTTTCCGCTGGATCATCTTCAATGGCCCTTGTGTTCCGCCGTTCACGCAGGATTCCGTGAATGTAGTGGTCTACGACCCCAACAGTCCGGCTGCGAACGCTGGCCCTGACCAGCAGGTCTGCTCCAGCGCCACGACGCTTACCGGTAACACGCCGATTGCGCCAGCCACGGGCACATGGAGTGTTGTGAGCGGCAGTGGCACATTCGCGAACGCAAGCAGCCCGAACACTGGCATCAGCGGTCTTTCGTTCGGAACCAACGTGTTCCAGTGGACACTGAACAACGGGCCCTGCGCCAATGGCATCACCAGCGACCAAGTCACCATCACACGATTCGACCCAAGCACGCCGGTGCCCAATGCCGGTGTTGATCAGGAGCTCTGCACTGTGAACGGAACCGGGCTGGCCAGTGCCACCATGGCGGCCACTGCAGCTACAGCACCCGCCAGCGGCGCATGGAGCATCGTCAGCGGTCCAGCTGGCGCGGTGATCACCACGCCCTCGAGCCCCACTTCCTCCATCGCCAACCTCGCCGTGGGCACGCACACCTTCCGTTGGACGGTGAACAATGGCCCTTGCATTCCGCCGACCTCCACGGACGATGTTGTGATCCGCGTTTACGATCGCAATGCGCCCGCTGCGAACGCTGGCCCCAACCAGAACCTGTGCGCGCCTGTTGCAAGCGTGACCCTCGCCGCCAACGCAGCAACTGCACCTGCGATTGGCACCTGGACCCTGGTGAGCGGACAAGGAGTGTTTGCTGATGCCAACAGCCCCACCACCACGGTGACGGGCATGGCTATCGGCGTAAACGTGTACCGCTGGACCATCGTGAACGGCCCATGCCCCGGCGCTACCACGTCGAGCACGGTTACGATCACACTCTTCGATCCCGCCGTTGCAACGGCCAATGCGGGACCTGACCAATCGCTTTGCGGAGCTACAAGCACCGTGATGGCCGCTAATGCTATGAGCGCACCTGCCGTTGGCACATGGACCGTGGTGAGCGGAACGGCCACCATCAGCAATCCGAACAGCGCCACCACCGCGGTCACGGGCTTGGGCACGGGCAGTGTCACGCTGCGGTGGACCATCAGCAACGGCCCCTGCGGAAGCAGCAACGACGATGTGGTGATCCTGAACTACGACCCGAACAATCCGATTGCCAACGCTGGCCCGGATCAGGAGATCTGTGTTCCTGTGGCGCCGAACATGGTATTCATGGCGGGCAGTGCGGTCACCTTCCCTGCGGTTGGCACATGGAGCGTGGTGAGCGGCCCGCCCGGCGCAACGTTCGCCAACGTGAACAGCCCCACCACCCAGGTGAGCAACCTCACGGTTGGCACCTATGTGTTCAGTTGGACGGTTGACAACGGCCCCTGCCCGAGCGGCATCACCACCGACAACATGACGGTGCGCGTGTTCGATTTCGGCAACCCTTCGGCAGATGCGGGTCCGGACATCTCGCTCTGCACCACCGACGGCACGGTGACCATGGCGGGCAGCAACCTCATCAGCCCGGCCACCGGCCAGTGGACCTTGGTGAGCGGCACCGGTGTGATCGCCAATCCGGGCAGCCCCACCACAACGGTAACCGGCCTGCAAGTGGGCCAGAGCATCTTCCAGTGGACCGTGACCAATGGCCCATGCAGCGGCGTGACCACGGACCAGATGAGCATCTTCATCTACGATCCGAACAACCCGAACGCGAGCGCTGGACCCGATCAGGCCTTCTGTACACCCATCACCAGCACCACCATGGCGGGCAGCGCGGCCACCTTCCCCGCGCAAGGCACCTGGTCGCAGAGTGGTGGGCCAGCAGCCACGATCGTTAGCCCCAACAGCCCCACCACGGCAATCACGGGATTGCAAGTAGGTGTGAGCCAGTTCACCTGGACGGTTAACAATGGCGTTTGCCCCAACGGGGTCACCAGCAGCAGCATGACCATCACGCTGGCTGACGGTGATGCGCAGGCTGCTACCGCTGGTCCCGATCAAAGCGTTTGCGGCACGAGCAGCAGCGCGGCGATGGCGGCCAATGCCCCCAGCGGGGTGGCAACAGCAAGCTGGAGCGTTGTTGCGGGCACGGGCAACTTCAGCAACGTCAACAGCCCCACGGCCACGGTCACCGGCATGAGTATCGGGCTGAACACCTACCGTTGGAGCATCGACAACGGCGCGTGCGGCATCACCACCGACCTGGTTGATGTGTATGTGTACGACCCGAACAACCCGGTCGCGAACGCAGGTCCGGATCAACAGCTCTGCACGCCCATCACGAGCACCACGCTCACCGGCAGCAACTTGATCTTCCCAGCAGTGGGCCAATGGACCTTGGTGAGCGGCAGCGGCACCATTGCCAACCCCACCAGCCCCAGCACGGGCGTGAGCGGCTTGAGCATCGGCGCGAACGTGTTCCAATGGCAGGTGAACAATGGCGCTTGCCCAAGCCCAATCACCACCGATCAGGTCACAGTATTCGTATTCGACAACGATGCACCGGCGGCGAACGCTGGTCCGGACATCGATGTATGCACACCCACCAATAGCGTGAGCATGGCCGCCAACAGCCCTGTTGGTGTTGCGGTTGGAACGTGGACGCTGACCGGTGGCGCTGGCGGAACGGTGACCGATGTGAACAACCCGAACACCACGATCACCAACCTGCCTGTGGGCACGCACACCTACGCATGGACCATCGTGAACGGCAATTGCGCAACCACGAGCGATGAAGTGGTGATCCGCGTGTTCAGCGCGCTGAACCCGATCGCGAATGCGGGCAACGATCAGCAACTCTGCTTGCCTGCGACCACCACGACCCTGCAAGGCAGCAACGTGATCAGCCCGGCAACCGGCACGTGGACGCTGGTTAGCGGCAGCGGTACGCCCACCAATCCGACCAACCCGAACAGCTTCGTGATCGGCTTGGCCGTTGGCGAGAACGTATTCCGCTGGACCGTGAGCAACGGGCCGTGCAACAACCCGCTCTCCTCCGACCTCGTGAGCATCTTCGTGTACGACGACCAGCAGCCGCCCGCCGATGCTGGCGACGACATCGAGATCTGCACGCCGGAGAGCGAAGTGACACTCAGCGGCAACAGCGTGATCTTCCCTGCTGAAGGCTTCTGGTTCCAAGTGAGCGGCCTCGGCACCATCACCGATCCAAGCGATCAGAACACGACCGTTACCGGACTGCCCGTGGGTGAGCACATCTTCCAATGGGAGATCAGCAACGGCCCCTGCGGCACCACCAACGACCAAGTCGCGGTGCGCGTGTACGACGCGAACAACCCGGTGGCGAATGCCGGTCCGGACCAAGAGCTCTGCATGCCGCAGACCAGCACCACCATGGCTGGCAGCAGCTTGATCTTCCCCGCAACGGGCCTGTGGACCTTGATCAGCGGCCAAGGCGACATCACCAGCCCCGGCTCACCCACCACGGGCATCACCAACCTGGCGGTCGGCGAGAACGTGTTCCAGTGGACGGTGTTCAATGGCCCTTGCAATGCGCCCACGGTTGATGTGGTGAGCATCTTCGTATTCGACGACCAGCAGGCCGATGCCAATGCTGGTCCCGATCAAGAGTTCTGCACGCCGACGAACGTTACCACGCTCATCGGCAACGCGCTCACTTTCCCCGCTACGGGTGAATGGACCTTAGTGAGCGGACAAGGCACCATCACAGATTCCACTTCGTCGATCACCACCGTGACGAACCTCGGAGTGGGCATCAACGTGTTCCGCTGGACCATCAGCAACGGCCCCTGCCCCAACGGCATCACCCAGGATGAAGTGACCATCCTCCTCTTCGACCTGAACAACCCGCCCGCGAACGCTGGCCCCGACCAAGAACTCTGCACGCCACAGACCAGCACCAACCTCGCGGGCAACACGCCCACGGTGCCCGCCATCGGCACATGGTCGTTGATCAGCGGACAGGGCATCATCGCCGACCCGAACAACCCGAACGCGCTGGTGACGAACCTCGCCGTGGGTGAGAACATCTTCCAATGGACCTTCGACAACGGGCCTTGCGAGACCAGCGGCAGCAGCGACCTGGTGAGCATCTTCGTGTTCCTCGATGAGAACCCCGAGGCCGATGCCGGCCCGGATCAGGAACTCTGCACACCGAATATCACCAGCACCTTCCTTCAGGGCAGCTCCATCACCTTCCCTGCCGTTGGCACATGGACCTTGGTGAGCGGCACGGGCACCATTGCCAACCCGAACAGCCCCACCACGCAGGTATTCGACCTGGAAATCGGCTCCAGCGTATTCCAATGGATCGTTGACAATGGGCCTTGCGCGAGCGGCATCACCGCCGATCAAGTCCAGATCGAGATCTTCGACGAGAACAACCCGAGCGCGAATGCAGGTCCCGATCAGAACCTCTGCACCAGCGAAGGCACCGCTGCGCAATTGAGCGCGAGCGCAATCACCTTCCCCGCCGTGGGCACGTGGACCCTGGTGCAAGGCCAGGGCAGCTTCACGAATGTGAACGACCCCAACACCACGATCACCAACCTCGGAGTTGGCGTGAATGTGCTGGAGTGGACCGTTGACAACGGTGCGTGCCCGAACGGGCTCACCAGCGATCAGCTCATCATCACCCTGTACGATGAGAACAATCCGGTAGCCGATGCCGGTCCGGATCAAGAGCTCTGCACGCCAACCGGCTCTGCGACGGCCACCAACATGCAGGGCAGTGCGATCATTGCACCAGCTGTGGGCACATGGAGCGTGGTTAGCAGCACGGGCACCATCCTGAGCCCGAACGATCCGGTTACCGCCGTGATCGGCCTCGAAGTGGGCGAGCACATCTTCGAGTGGAACGTGTTCAACGGCCCTTGCGACCCGAGCAATACCACCGACATCGTGGTGATCCGCGTGTATGACGAGAACAACCTCGACGCGAACGCCGGGCCTGACCAGCAGGTATGCACCCCGCTCACGAGCGCCACCATGGCGGGCAGCGCAGTCATCTTCCCCGCTATTGGCACATGGACCTTGATCAGCGGCAGCGGTGACATCGCTGATGCCAACGACCCGAACACGGAAATCACCAACCTCGGCCTCGGGGTGAATGAATTCCAGTGGGAGGTGTATAACGGCAGCTGCGCCAATGGCCTCACGAGCGATGTGGTCACCATCACCTTGTTCGATGCGCAGGCACCGGCCGCGGATGCAGGACCCGATCAGGAACTCTGCTTCCCCGATGATGAGGTGACCATTTCCGGCAACACGCCTGTAGGCGCTGCTGTGGGCGAATGGACCATCGTGGCCGGACCCGGCAGCATCGCCGATCCGTCATCGCCGAGCACAACCGTTACGGGCCTCGAAGTAGGTGAGACGCGACTGCGCTGGACCATCACCAGTGGCGTGTGCGTGACCACCAGCGACGAGATGAGCGTGTTCGTCTTCGACCCCAACAACCCGCTCGCCAATGCCGGCCTCGACCAGGAACTCTGCGTGCCGCAGGACAGCGTGTTCATGGCGGGCAGCTCCTTGATCTTCCCCGCGCAGGGCACATGGAGCGTGCTCGCAGGCGCTGGCACTCCGGTGAACCCGAACGATCCGCTAACACTGATCGAGCAGATCGCCATCGGCGTGAACACCTACCAGTGGAGCGTGTATAATGGACCTTGCGGAAGCAGCTTGGATGATGTGAGCATCGTGCTCTACGATGACACCACGGCATCGGCGAATGCAGGTCCGGACATCGAGATCTGCCTGCCCCTCACCTCCATCAGCGGCTTGCTGGGTGAGCAACCCCCTGCCCCGGCAGAAGGCACATGGACCTTGATCGCAGGCACCGGCATCATCGCCGAACCGAACAATCCGAACTCCGCGGTTTCGGGCCTCTCGCAAGGCACCAATGTGTTCGTGTGGACCTTGGAGTGGGACCCCTGCCCCAACAACGGTATCCTCACCGATACGGTTGAGGTGCGCGTGTACAACCCGAACGCACCACTGGCCGATGCGGGTCCGGATCAAGAACTGTGCGGCGGCGACAACACGATTATGGCGGGCAACGTGCCGGAGATCCCCGGCGTAGGCACATGGACACAGGTACTCGGTGCTCCTGCCACGATCGTCTCGCCGAACGATGCCGCAACAGCGATCACTGGCTTGGGCGTGGGCAGCTATCAATTCGTGTGGGAGATCTACAATGGCCAATGCGGCTTCGGACCGCCCAGCCGCGACACCGTGCAAGTGGACATCTTCGATCCCAATGCTGCACCTGCACAAGCCGGAGGCGATCAGAGCTTCTGCTCGCCCACCAGCACCACGAACCTGACCGGCAACGATCCGGTGTTCCCCGGCACGGGCTCCTGGAGCACCACGAGCGCAACGGCCGTCATCGCCGATGCGAATGATCCGACCAGCGAAGTGAGCGGCCTGACTGTTGGCCAGCACGACTTCACCTGGACCATCGACAATGGACCATGCGGAAGCAGCAGCGATCAGATGAGCGTATTCATCTACGATGCCAATCAGCCTGCGGCCAACGCTGGACCCGATCAAGAGCTCTGCACACCGCAGACCAGCACCACGCTCGCAGGCAACAGCGTCACCTTCCCTGGCACCGGCCTCTGGACCGTGATCGCGGGCAACGGCGCATTCGCCGATGCAAGCAACCCCAACACCGGTGTGAGCGGACTCTCCATCGGCACCAACACCTTCCGCTGGACCATCACCAACGGACCGTGCGGAACCACGCAGGATGAAGTCACCATCGTGGTCTTCGATGGCAATCTCGCCGCTTCCAACGCAGGCCCCGACCAGCAGATCTGCACGCCTGCCAGCAGTGCTACCCTGCAAGGCAGTGCAGTGAGCGCACCGGCTGTGGGCACCTGGGTATTCGCCAGCGGCTCGGCCAACATCAGCAACGCCAACAACCCGAACGCCACGCTCAGCGGCCTTACGGTTGGCACCTATGTGCTGCAATGGGTGGTGGCCAACGGACCATGCGGAACCACCACCGATGAGGTGACCATCCAAGTGTTCGATGGCAATGCGGCCAACGCGGCTGCAGGTCCGGATCAATCATTCTGCTCGCCGGTCGGAAGCCCGGTCACCATGTTCGCCAGCAGCGCCACAGCACCTGCAACAGGGACATGGACCCTGTTGAGCGGCCAAGGCACGATTGCCCAGGCGAACAATCCGTTCTCCGAGATCACCAACCTCGGCCTCGGCGCCAACGTGTTCCAATGGAGCGTGGATAACGGCCCCTGCGGCAGCAGCAACGACCAGGTGACCTTGATGGTGTACGACCACACCGTGCCGCCTGCCGATGCCGGACCCGATCAGGATTTCTGCCAGAACACCACCAGCACAGCTCTGAACGCAGCGCCTGCCACCAGCACCGCAACAGGCTTCTGGTCGCGCATTGCGGGCAGCGGCACCATCGCGCAGCCCAGCGATCCTTCGACCATCGTGACCGGCTTGGCGCTGGGCAGCAATGTCTTCGTATGGACGGTGAGCAATGGCGACTGCGGCGCCACCACCGACACCATGACGGTGGTGATCAAGGATTGCGAGACCATCGTGATCCCCGATGCCTTCTCGCCGAACGGGGACGGCACCAACGATGTGTTCGTGATCACCAACATCGAGTACTACCCGGACAACAAGTTCCTCGTGTTCAACCGCTGGGGCAACAAGGTGTACGAAGCGGCGCCTTACAACAACCAGTGGGATGGCACGAGCCAATTCGGGTCGGCATTCAAGGAGGGATTGCCCGAGGGCACCTACTACTACATCCTCGAGGCTGGCAATGGAAAGGACCCCTTCACCGGATTCATCTACCTGCGCCGATAAGGGCGGATCATGATTCGCTCCAACAACGAAACGCCGATGAAAATGACACTCGCCAACCGATGGATCGGCAGCGCGCTGGGGATGCTCCTGGGCACTGCGCTGCTGGCACAGCAGGATCCGCAGTTCACCCAGTACATGTTCAACATGCTGGCGTTGAACCCGGCTTATGCTGGAAGCCATGATCGGCTCAGCCTGAAAGCCCTCACGCGCCATCAATGGGTGGGCTTCGAGGGTGCGCCCACCACGCAGACGCTCACGGCGCATGGCCCCGTGTTCAACGAGAGCTTCGCACTGGGCGGCACCATCATGCGTGATGCGCACGGACCGGTGACGCAGTACGGCTTCATGGTGGATGCGGCTTACCGCATGTTCCTGGGCAATAGCACGCTGGCCTTCGGCCTCAAGGGCGGCCTCAACCTCTTCCAAGGGAAGTTCGCCGAGCTCAATCCGCACACGCCCGGCGACCAGGTCTTCCAAGCCAACGTGAACACCAAGCTCGATCCGCAATTCGGCTTCGGCCTCATGTGGTACAGCGATCGGCACTACATCGGCCTCAGCACGCCGAAGCTGCTGCGCACCGAGTTCTTCCAGACCGACTCGCTCGCCTTCGTGAGCCAGCCGGGCCAGCGTCCGCACTACTTCCTCTCGGGCGGCTACGTGTTCGACATCGGCCTCTATCACAAGTTCAAGCCCACCTTTCTGCTGAAGGCCGTGCAGGGCGCCCCGTTGAGCTTCGACCTCAGCGCGAACTTCCTCTTCTTCGAGAAATTCTGGTTGGGCGCCATGTACCGCCACACCGATGCTGTGGGCGCTCTGGCGCAGTATCATCTCACAGACGACCTGACCGTGGGCTACTCATATGATTTCACGCTCTCGCCCTTGCGCAACTACAGCGGCGGCAGCCACGAGATCATGCTGGGCCTCAACCTAGGCAAGCCGCTCAAGGGCGTCCGTTCACCCCGTTACTTCTGATCATGAGCCAACGCATGCACCGCATCCGACCGCTGGCCGCGCTGGCCGCCCTGTTGCTCGTTACCGCGACCTCCGCGCAGAAACTGCAGCAGCGCATGGCCGATCGCTACACCGATGTGTTCGATTACGGCAAGGTGATCGACATCTATGAGAACCTCGATGCCAAGGGCAAGAGCGATGCTGCCTCGCTCCGGAAACTTGCTCATGCCTATCAGCAGACCGGCAATGCCGCTGGTGCCGAGGGCGCGTACAGGCGCTTGATGATCGCGCCGGGCCGCACCATGGATGATGTACGCGGCTTCGGCGACGCTTTGCGCGCCAACGGCAAATACAATGAAGCGCTGGAGCAATACCAGATCTATGCGAAGGAACGGCCCGAAGATGACCGCGTGAAGGGATACCTGCGCACGCCCGATCTCTTCTACCGTCTTCAGCGCGACAGCACCAGCGCCACCATCCGCAAGGTGCCCATCAACAGCGCGCAGGCCGATCTGGGCATGAGCATGATGGGTGAATACCTGCTCTTCAGCAGCGCGCGCGGCGAAGGGACCGGTGGCCGCCGCAGCTACACATGGGACGATGAGCCCTTCCTGAACCTCTACAGCGCTGAGCTGAAGGGCGAGACCGCCGAGAACCCGCTGGTGATGCGCCAGCACATCAACAGCCGCTGGCACGATGGCACGGTGAGCTTCGATTCACTCGCGAAGCGGGTGTATTTCACCCGGAACAACGTATGGTACGGCACCGTGCAGAAGAGCAAGCGTGGCGAGTTGAACCTGGGCATCTACTTCGCCGACATCGTGAAAGGCGAATTCGGGCAAGAGGAATGGGGCAATATCATCCCCTTCGACCATAACGACCCCGAGCACAATCTGGGGCATCCCTGCGTGAGCCCCGATGGCCGCACGCTCTACTTCGCGAGCGACCGTCCAGGCGGCGTGGGCGGCGTGGACATCTGGATGTGCCGCAACCTGGGCAACCAATGGGGCGTGCCCGAGAACCTTGGCCCCAAGGTGAACACGCCGGGCGATGAGATGCATCCGTTCATGGCCGGCAACGGCACGCTCTATTTCGCCAGCAATGGCCACCCCGGCCTCGGCGGCCACGACCTCTTCTTCACACGCATCGGCACGAGCGGGCCGGGCAATGTGTTCAACCTGGGCTACCCCATGAGCACGCGCCACAACGATTTCGGCGTGATCCTGATCAACGACAGCACAGGCTTCTTCGTGAGCGACAGGCCCGGTGGGCAAGGCAGTGACGACATCTACGGCTGCACCATCCGGCCGCAGCAGATGCGCCTGGCTGGCCGTGTGATCGACAAGGCCACCAAAGAGCCGATCGAAACGGCGAGCATCACCGTGAAGGATGGCAAGGGCGAGACCGTGCGTAACGCGAACGTGCAGATGCTGCCCGGAGGCAAGTTCACCATCGACGCCGAGTATCGTGAGCGCTACCTGTTGGCCGCCAACGCCACGGGTTACAATCAGGCTGAAATGCCCGTGGCCACAAACGATGATCCGCTGGAGGAGATCGTGATCGAGATGGAGAAGTACGACTACCTCGCCGAGGGCACCGTTTACAATGGCAATACCGGTGCTCCTTTGGAAGGAGCGGCTGTGGTGCTCACCGACGCGCAGGGCGCAGAAGTGGCGCGGCGCACTACCGATGCCAGCGGCACATACAGCTTCCCGCTCCAGAAAGAGACCGATTACAAGCTGCAAGCGGACAAGGAGAACTTCTTCAAGCAGAGCGCGCGCATCAGCACGCGCACAGCAACCAGCCCGATCATCCGCACCGACTTCCGCCTGTATCCGCTGGAGGTGAACCAGGTGGTGCGCCTGGACAACATCTTCTACGACTACAACAAGTGGAACATCAGGCCCGACGCCGCTTTGGAGCTCGACAAGCTGGTGCAGACCCTGCGCGACAACCCGACCGTGCGCATCGAGCTGAGCAGCCACACCGACTGCCGCGGCAAGGATGCCTACAACATGAGCCTATCGGAGAAGCGCGCCAAGAGCGCCGTGGATTACCTCATCAGCCAAGGCATCGAGAAAGGCCGCCTGTTGAGCAAGGGCTATGGCGAGAGCAAGCCCAGCGAGACCTGCGTGTGCGAGAAGTGCAGCGAGGAGCAGCATCAGAACAACCGACGCACCGAGTTCAAGGTGCTGAGCAAATAGCATCCACCGCTATGGTCCGGGGTTAGGGGACCAAAGGGGGACGGACGGGTCGAGGCGCAAGCCGAGGCCCGTTCGTCGTTTTAGGACCAGTGGGCCCGGCCCGTCAATCAGGAAGCTGTCCAACCGGTGTTTCTGCTCACGTATGGCGTGAGGCTGTAACAAGGGTGCGCGCGCTCAATTTCGCCAATGGCGTCTTGCCAGCAGGCTCGCTTATCCGTGCTTTCGAACGGAAGAGACCGGCGAGCCACTACTCCGCCAGCACCAGCACGGTGTTCTGCATCACCTCCACCACTCCACCCTTCACGGCGAAGGTTTTCTCGCCCTCTTCGGTCTTCACCTTCACATCACCGGCCTTCAGCACGGTGATCAAAGGGGCGTGGTTATTCAGGAATCCCATGCTGCCATCGACGCCGGGCACACCCACATAGCTCGCCTCGCCCTTGAAGAGCTCCTTATCCGGGGTGATGATCTCTACGCGCATCGCTTACGCTTTCGCGGCTTCCGCCAACATCTTCTTACCAGCGGCGATCACGTCCTCGATGTTGCCCTTCAGGTTGAAGGCGGTCTCGGGGTATTCGTCCATCTCGCCGTCGAGGATCATATTGAAGCCCTTGATGGTCTCTTCGATGGGCACCATGACGCCCTTGAGGCCGGTGAACTGCTCGGCCACGAAGAAGGGCTGGCTCAGGAAGCGCTGCACCTTACGGGCACGGAACACGCTGAGCTTGTCGTCCTCGCTGAGTTCGTCCATGCCAAGGATGGCGATGATGTCCTGCAGCTCCTTGTAGCGCTGGAGGATGGCCTTCACACGCTGGGCGCAATTGTAGTGCTCCTCGCCCACGATGGCAGGCGTGAGGATGCGGCTGGTGCTATCGAGCGGATCCACCGAGGGGTAGATGCCGAGCTCGGCGATCTTCCGGCTCAATACGGTGGTGGCATCCAAGTGCGCGAACGTGGTGGCCGGCGCAGGATCGGTCAAGTCATCGGCAGGAACATACACCGCTTGCACCGACGTGATGGAGCCGCGCTTGGTGGAGGTGATGCGCTCTTGCATGGCGCCCATCTCAGTGGCCAGGGTAGGCTGATAACCCACGGCGCTCGGCATACGGCCGAGAAGCGCGCTCACTTCGGACCCCGCTTGCGTGAAGCGGAAGATGTTGTCGACGAAGAAGAGGATGTCGCGGCCGCCGCTCTGCTCATCGCCATCGCGGAAGTACTCGGCGAGGGTGAGGCCGCTCAATGCCACGCGGGCACGGGCTCCGGGAGGCTCGTTCATCTGACCGAATACGAATGTGGCCTGCGAGCTCTCGAGCTGGCTGTAGTCCACTTTGCTCAGGTCCCAGCCGCCTTCTTCCATGCTGTGCTTGAAGCCGTCGCCGTACTTGATGATGCCAGCCTCGATCATCTCGCGCAGCAGGTCATTGCCCTCGCGGGTGCGCTCGCCTACGCCAGCGAAAACGCTGTAGCCACTATAGCCCTTGGCGATGTTGTTGATCAGCTCCTGGATGAGCACGGTCTTGCCCACGCCGGCCCCCCCGAACAGACCGATTTTGCCACCCTTTGCGTACGGCTCAATCAAGTCGATCACCTTGATGCCGGTGAAGAGGATCTCCGCGCTAGTGGTGAGTTCCTCGAACTTCGGTGCTTCGCGGTGGATGGGGTAGCTCTTGCCCGTGGCCAAGGGCTTCATGCCGTCGATGGCATTGCCGGTCACATTGAAGAGGCGGCCTTTGATCGCATCGCCCACAGGCATGCTGATCGGCTTGCCCATGGCTTCAACCGCGTTGTCGCGGGCCACGCCGTCGGTGCTCTCCATGGAGATGGCGCGCACGGTGTCCTCACCGATGAGCTGCTGGGTCTCCAGCACGAGGATGCTGCCGTCGGGGCGGGTAATGTGGAGCGCGTCGTAGATGTTGGGGAGGTCGTTGCCGGTCTCGAAGCGAACGTCGACCACGGGTCCGATGACCTGGACGACCTTTCCGATGTGCTTGGCCATGAGGAAGTTGTGCTGTTCTTGAGAGGGAGCCCTCTATTTGCGGGCGCGAAAGTAGGGGTTCACCATTGAAGGACCAACGGTGGTTGTGAACAGGTGTTGAAGTCACGCTCATGTTACCCCGGTTTCGGAACGACCTTCGCCCCGCATGCTCGTTCACACCGACATCGCCGATTTCAAGGGCGTGAAGCGCCCGGTGCTTACAACGGGCACCTTCGATGGCGTGCATCGCGGGCATCGGGCCATCATCGAGCGGTTGATCGCACGGGCGAAGAAGGAGGAAGGCGAGAGCGTGCTCTTCACCTTCCATCCGCACCCGCGCATGGTGCTCTTTCCCGGCGATAGCGACCTGAAGCTGCTGAGCACGCAGGACGAGAAGCGTGCATTGCTTGAAGCCGCCGGACTCGACCATCTACTGGTGGTTCCGTTCTCACGCCAATTCTCGCGCATGCATGCCATCGACTACGTGCGCGATGTGCTCGTGGGCGCCATTGGTGCGCGGGCGGTCGTCATCGGCTACGACCATCGCTTCGGGCGCAACCGTGAGGGAGACCTTGTCTTGCTGCGGCAACTCGGTGAAGCCTACGATATCGATGTGGAGGAGATACCCGCACAGGAAGTGGACCACGTGAAGGT
>DAORNP010000018.1:19571-26416 GCA_035441065.1 Flavobacteriales bacterium
AGCAGCACCAAGATCAGGCAAGCACTGCTATGCGGCGATGTCGATGCCGCGGGCGACCTGCTCGGCTACACCTATCCATTGAGCGGCGTGGTGGTGAAGGGCGATCAGCTGGGCCGGACCATCGGCTACCCAACGGCCAACATCGGGGCCATCGATGCCTACAAGCTGATCCCCGGCGATGGCGTTTACGCAGTCGAAATGCGCTTGAAGGACGGCGAGCACAAGGGCATGCTGTACATCGGCGAGCGGCCCACGGTGAGCGGCGGGCTGCAACGCAATGTAGAGGTGAACATCTTCGGCTTGGACCGCGATCTGTACGGAGAGGCCATCACCGTGCGTTTCGTCCATCGTATCCGCGGCGATCAGCGGTTCGAGAGCATGGAAGCGCTGCGCGATCAGTTGCACATCGATAAGCGAATGGCTCAACAGCACTTCGATCCCTCCGCTGCATGAGGACCGCGGTCTGTGCACTCGCCCTGCTATCCACGCTGGTCATGCGCGGCCAATTGCTCACGCAAGCAGCGCTCGATTCGTCGCGCACGTACCGTAGCCTCGATCGGGCCTTGGCCGAACCGGAGAAGGTGTACAAGCTCGACCTGAGCGGTAAGAAGCTGAAGGTGCTGCCCGAGGAGTTGCGCCAATTGCGCAACCTGAATTCCCTCGACCTGAGTGGCAACAAGCTGAAGGATTTCCCGGAGTGGATGGGTGAATTGCAGAGCATGCAGGAGTTCCGCGCCTCGCGCAACAAACTGAGCGCATTCCCCGATGCTCTTTGCAGGTGGCGCGCATTGAAGCGCCTCGACCTGAGCCGCAACGCAATCACGGGCCTGCCCAAATGCATGGGCCAACTACGCCAGCTCGTCTCGCTCGACCTCTGGGACAACGATCTGGCCGACTTCCCGAAGGAGATCGAAAAGATGGACGCCTTGCGCTTCTTCGACCTGCGCGGGATCCAGTTCTCCGACGAGGAGATGGAGCGGATCCAGGAACTGCTGCCGCGCACCAAGATCCACTTCAGCCCGTCGTGCAATTGCGGGATGTAACCTAGGGTATGCGGATCGGCAGATCTAGAAGTCGGCAGCGGGAACTTGGCAATTGATACTCGTTGATGATCTGCCAGCTGCCCACTGTCCGCTTCACCCTGCAAGCTTAGCGTAGCACTCATCATCGTGACCTGGACCTGGATCGAAGCCATCGCCGCCGCAGGCAATCTGGCCTACACGGTGCTCATGCTCTATGAGCGTCGCGTGGGCTGGCTCTTCGGCATCGCGGCATCGGCCATGGGCATCGCGCTGTTCCTGCATCAGCATGTGTATGCGCAGGCAGCGCTAAGCGGCTATTATGTGGCCATGGGTATTTACGGCTGGTGGTCGTGGAGGGGCGAAGGGAGAAAGCAGCTGCCCATCACGCGTCGGGCTGCGCGCTTCCATCTGCTCGTGCTCTTGGGCGGCGCGCTGCTCACGCTGGCACTGGCATTCGCCCTCAAGCTCCTGCCCGATGCGCGCTTCACGGGACTGGACGGCTTCGCCACGGCCTTCAGCCTCTTGGCCACATGGATGCTGGCGCGCAAGATCCTGGAGAACTGGGCCTATTGGATCGCAGCTGACCTCGTGGCCATCGTGCTTTACGTGCTGCTTGGAATGTGGTGGTACGCAACGCTCTATGCCGTTTACGTGGTGCTCTCGGCCACAGCGCTGAAGCGTTGGGCGAATCAGGTTGAAGCCTAGCGGGCTGGCAGGCGCTTAATCACGCGCAATTCACCAATTGCGGCGGGCAATTCGATGCACCTGCACCGTCGGGGCCTCGCAGCCTTCACCCAACGCTCATCCTACCTTGCGCGCCGCACATGCGCCTCTTCAAGAACCATTGGATGAGCGGGCTGCTCTTCGCCGCAGCGACCATCGGCGCCATCGTGGGCGATATGCAGGGCATGCATCGGCTCGTGTACGCATGCAAGCCGCTCATGCTCGTGGTGCTGGGCCTGTGGTTCTTCTTGAACAGCCGTCGCTACGGCGACCGGTTCACGTTGCTGATCCAGGTGGGCCTCTTCTTCTCGCTGCTCGGCGATGCGGCGCTGATGTTCGATCATGTGGACCAGTTCTTCTTCCTGATCGGGCTAGGCGCATTCCTCATCGCGCAGATCTGCTACGCGCTGGGCTTCATGCAGAACGTGACCGATGGCGGCAACAGCCCCGGCTTGCTCATCGGCATACTGATCGCCGCCGTGGTGGTCACCTACGGCGTGCTCTTCGGCATTGGCCTACTGGAAGCGGTCGATGAGGATGTCCTTGTTCCCGTCGGCATCTACGCGCTCACCATCACCCTCATGGGTGCTGCCGCAGCCTTGCGCTTCGGCCGCACCTATCTGCCGAGCTTCATCATGGTGATGGTCGGCGCCGCGCTCTTCATCGCATCGGACAGCATCCTGGCGACGCATCGTTTCGTGCGCGTGATCGATCATGCACCGCTGAGCGTGATGCTCACTTACGCAGCCGGGCAGTACCTGATTGCACGCGGCTGCCTGCGGCATGTGCTCGATCCAGAGGAAGTGCGCCGCCGCGCCGCGCTCGATACCTGAGCCGTTCAGCTGATCCGGCCCCAAGCCACCTGATCCTTGCGCTCCGCGAGTGCGCGTGCGATGGGTGCATGCTGCGGCGCGCTCAATGCCGGATCGGCATCGAGCATGCGCTGCGCCGCTTGGCGGGCGCGGGCGAGCAGCTCCTGATCCTCCACCAGGTCGGCGATGCGCAATTGCGGCATGCCGCTCTGCTGCGTGCCCAGCAGGTCGCCAGGGCCGCGCAGCCGCAGGTCGGTCTCGGCGATCTGGAAACCATCGTTGGTGCGCACCATGGTGGCGATGCGTGTGCGGGCATCGTTCGAGAGCTTATCGCCGGTCATGAGGATGCAGAAGCTCTGCTCGGCGCCGCGGCCCACGCGCCCGCGCAATTGATGCAGCTGCGAGAGCCCGAAGCGCTCGGCATTCTCGATCACCATCACGCTGGCGTTGGGCACATCCACCCCCACCTCGATCACCGTGGTGCTCACCAGGATGTTCGTCTCGCCTTTCTTGAAGCGCGCCATCTCGTAATCCTTGGTCGCATGGTCCATGCGCCCATGCACGATGCCCACCGCATACTCCGGCAACGGGAAGCGGCGACTCAGGCTTTCGAAGCCATCCGTTACATCCTTCAGGTCGGTCTTCTCCGATTCCTCGATCAAGGGGTACACCACATAGACCTGCCGGCCCTTGCCAATCTCTTCCTCCAGGAAGCCGAACACCGCGTTGCGCGCGCTATCGAAGCGATGCACGGTGCGGATGGGCTTGCGGCCCGGCGGCAGCTCATCGATCACGCTGGTATCGAGGTCGCCGTAGAGTGTCATGGCCAATGTGCGCGGAATGGGCGTGGCGGTCATCACCAGCACATGCGGCGGCACTTCGCTCTTGGCCCACAGCCGTGCCCGCTGCGCCACGCCGAAACGGTGCTGCTCATCGATCACCACTAGGCCCAGCTTGCTGAATGCGACCCGGTCCTCGAGCAGCGCATGGGTGCCCACGATGATATGCACCTCGCCGAGCTGCAGCGCGGTGAGGATGCTCTTGCGCTCGGCCTGCCTGGTGCTGCCAGTGAGCAAGCGCACCACCACGGGCATGCCTTCGAGCATGCGTGAGAGCGTGGCGAAATGCTGCTGCGCGAGGATCTCCGTTGGCGCCATCAGGGCGGCCTGGTAGCCATTGTCGAGCGCGATGAGCATGCTGAGCAGGCCCACGAGGGTCTTGCCGCTTCCCACATCGCCCTGCAACAGGCGGTTCATCTGACGACCGCCGCCCATGTCCTTGCGGATCTCCTTCACCACGCGCTTCTGTGCGCCGGTGAGCTCGAAAGGAAGATGCTCTGCATAGAAGGTATTGAGCTTCTCGCCCA
Source organism: Flavobacteriales bacterium (assembly GCA_035441065.1). Lineage (GTDB taxonomy): Bacteria > Bacteroidota > Bacteroidia > Flavobacteriales_F > PHOS-HE28 > PHOS-HE28. The sequence continues at coordinate 23,495 of DAORNP010000018.1, forward strand.
CCATGCCGAAGACATGGCCATGCGATTTCTGCTGCGTGATCTGCTTGTTACGCAGCAGTCCGATCTGGATGAAGAAGAGCTCCTCGAACTTCAGTCGCGTGCGGGCGAGCTCGAGGCGTTGCGCATCAACAGGGGCATGCACTTGGCGGAAGGCCTCCTCGCGCGTGATGCCTCCGAGCCATTGCACCAGGTCGGTGCTCAGCGTCTCGGGGATCAAACCAGTTATCTGCGGCAGCAGTGCTTTCTGCAACTTCCAGATGGCGCGGCTGGTGAGACCCTTCGCTGTGAGCTTCTCCGTGGTGCTGTAAACGGGTTGCAGCGCGGCATCGAGGCCGCTGTCCCAGGTTGAACCGAGCTCGATCTCCGGGTGCGGCATGTTCAGCTTGCCCTTGAATGCGCCGGGCTTGCCGAACACGATGTACTCCTCGCCGTGCTTGAGCGACTGCTGCACCCATTTCAGACCCTTGAACCACACCAGCTCCAAACTGCCTGTGGCATCAGTGAATGTTGCGGTGATGCGCCGCGCCTGCTTCTCCCCTACCACCTTCGGGGCGGTGATGCGGCCGCGCAATTGCACCTGCTGGTGGTCGTCGGGGGCTGCTGCGATCTCCCGCACCGTGTGTAAGCGGCTGCGGTCGATGTAGCGGAAGGGGAAGTGCAGCAGCAGGTCGAGGAAGGTGGCGATGCCCAGCTCCTGCCGGAGCTGCTCGCCGCGCTGCGGGCCAACACCCTTGAGGTATTCGATCGGGCTATCGAGCATCGGCGACGGTGGAAAAGTACCGCCCCCCGCTTTCTTTGATGCGATGCAAGCCGCTCCAGCCGAACCGCGCACTGCATGGGCCGACCGCCTTGTGGCCATGGTGCCGTGGATGGTGCTCGCCTACCTGGCCGCTTTCGCATGGCGATTCGCCGATGAGCGGCTCTTCGCCGATAGCGGCTACTACCTGGCGCGCGTGGTGAACGATGGCGGCTTCCGCATTGAGCATGGCCGCTGGGTGCTGGCCATCGCGCAGGCGCTGCCATTAGCCGGCGTGAAGCTCGGCCTCCCGATGAAGGCGCTGATCATGCTCCACTCGCTCAGCAATGTAATCTGGATGGGCGCGTGCATCGCTATTGCGCAATGGGCGCTGCGCAATCGATATGCGGCAATGGCCATTGCTGCGCTCCACCTCGTGGGCCTCACGCACGGCCTGCTCTGCCCTGTCTTCGAACTGTATTACGGAGCCGATCTGCTCGTGCTCTTCATCGCGGTGCATCGCAGCACCAAGATCGGTCAGCATTGGCGGCTCCCGCTGCTCGTGCTGCTTGGCGCGCTGGTGGCATCGTGCCATGCCATCGGTTTCCTGCTGCTTGCCGGCATGCTCGCGCTCATGCGCGCATGGGAACAACGGCGCGAAGCCGTGCTCCTGGCATCCGTGATCGGCCTCGTGATCCTGGCACGCGTGCTCACCGTTTCGGCATACGAGAAGGACAGCGCGGCTTTCGTGCTGCAAGCGCGCGATCCGCAGGCGTTGGCAGCGGTATTGTCGTTGCAGAATCTCGCGGGCATGCTCCGCTATGCGCTGAGGCACTACCCCGATCTGCTAGCGCTAGCGGCCATCGCCTCCGTTGGCCTGTTGCTTCAACGCCGTCGCTTGGATGCGGTGCTCTTCATCGGGTTCATCGCGGTGATGCATGTGCTCATCAGCCTGAAGCTGCCGGGCTGGTACCACGACCGATACCGCGAGCAAGTGAACTTCGGCATAGCGGCGTGGACGGTCCTGGTGCTCGTGCTGCGTTGCGGCCGAATCGCTAAGGCTCCGGTCCTCTTGCCGTTGATGATCGCATTGGCGGTCTGCTTCCGCATGGTGCAAGCCGAACGCATGGCACCTTACTACGCCGAGCGCACCGCGCACATCGAATCCCAGATCGTTCGGGCGCAAGCTTCTGGCATTAGCAAGGGCATCATTTCAGCAGCGGCCGATTTCGCGCCAGCGCACCATGGCATCCCCTTGTTCTGGTCGGTGCCCGTGGAGAGCCTGTTGCTATCGGCGAAGCGCGGTCCTGCCGCCACGGTATCGCTGATCACCACCGAAGATGTGGAATCAGGCGGGCTTCACGACCAACTGCATGCCTTCATCTTCCGGCGCTGGGATGTGCTGCCGCCCGAATGGCTTGACCCGCACTGGTTCCAGCCGCCCCAAGGCGAATACCAGCTGATACCCGATTCCGGGGCACCCTGAATCCGTGCATCACCCCTCACCCCAAGGCCGCGAAAGCACCTAAGGGCTTGGAGCGAAGGGTTTTCCACCTACTTTCGGCCCGCCCAACGACCGGGGGTTCTTTGGCGAGCACTTCCCGGCACAGGCAATCTCAAACAAAAACCCGTCAGTAGAACTCATGAACATTTACGTCGCCAACGTGCCTTACACTGTTAGGGACCAAGACCTCCGCGAGCTTTTCGAGCCTTTCGGAGAAGTGACCTCGGCCAAAATCATCATGGATCGCGCCACCAACCGGAGCCGTGGCTTCGGATTCGTGGAGATGGCCGATGACAACGCTGGCCGTTCGGCCATCGAAGGCACCAATGGCAAGAATTTCCACGGCCGCGACCTGGTGGTGAACGAGGCTCGTCCTCGCACCGAGGGTGGTGATCGCGGCGGCTTCGGCGGTGGCCGGGGCGGCGATCGTGGCGGCTACCGCAACGACCGTGGCGGCGACCGCGGCGGTTACGGCGGCGGCGATCGCGGCGGTTACCGCGAGCGCAGCGACCGCGGATCGCGCGACGACTACTAGGCCAATAGCCATACTCCGAAGAACCAGGAGCCGTCTCATGCGAGGCGGCTCCTTTCTTTCTTGCCTGCCAAAAGCTGTTGATCGATCGAACCTTGAGGCCCAGAGCGCATCAGCGCATCATGCCGCCGCATCCCATACAGGTACTTT
>DAORNP010000018.1:26526-39272 GCA_035441065.1 Flavobacteriales bacterium
GCGGACCCTCCATCGGACGCATCTACGGCCGCGTGATCGACGCCAGCACGGGCAAGGGCGCCGAATACACCACTGTGGCCGTGCGCCCTGCTTTCAAGGACAGCATCATCGGCGGCACCATCACGCGCAGCAATGGCGACTTCGAAGTGGATAAGCTGCCCATCGGCCCACCGCTCAAGATTACCATCAGCTTCATCGGCTACACCCCATTCGAGAAACAGGTGCAGCTCTCACGCGAGCGCATGGAGCTCGACCTTGGCAACATCAACCTGAAGCCCGATGCCGAGCTGCTGAATGAAGTGGAGATCACCGGCGAACGCGCCACCATGGTGATGCAAGTGGACCGCAGGGTGTTCACCGTGGACAAGGACCTGAGCACGCAGGGAGGCACCGGGGTGGATGTGATGAAGAACGTGCCCGGCCTGAGCGTTGACCTCGACGGAAACGTGCAGATGCGCGGCGCATCACCTCAGATCCTGGTGAACGGCAGGCCCACCAGCATGACCTTGGAGCAGATCCCCGCCGAGGATATCGAGAAGATCGAAGTGATCACCAACCCTTCCGTGGCCTTCGATGCCAACTCAACAGGCGGCATCATCAATGTGGTGCTGAAGAAGAGCACCAAGCCCGGTTACAGCGGCCAAGTGCAAGCAGGCGCCGGCACGAACGGGCGCTACCAGGGCGGCTTGAACCTCAACATGAAGGAGGGCCGATGGAACTTCGGCCTTGGGTACAACTACAACACCAGCAACAACCTCACCGATGGCAGCACCGACCGCACGGAGCGCAGCCTCGGTACCACCACCGGCTACTTCAACCAGACCAACAGCAGCACGCATTCCCGCACCATGCACGGCGGCCGCTTCAGCGCCGATTGGCAGGTGACCAACCGCAACATGCTGAGCTTCTCGCAGAGCATCCGCTTCCACGAGCACAACAGCTCAGACCAGCTCGATGCCATCCTGCGCGGAGCAGGGAGCGAGTTGCTCTCGACAGCGGCGCAGCGCAACAGCAATGTGAGCGAGAGCGTGAGCGCCACCACCACCATCGGCTTCAAGCGCAAGGCGCCTAAGGAAGGCCGCGAATGGGGCGCCGACCTCACCTATAACACTTGGGGGCGCAATAGCGTCGCGCAGTTCGGGCAGTTCAGTTTCGATGCGGCCGGCAACGCCCTGGCCACCAGCCCGCGCATACAGGACAACACGGGCGGCAGCCGCTACGACCAATTCTCTTTGCAAGCCGATTGGGCAGAGCCCCTCGGCGAGAAGAACAAACTGGAGATCGGCATCAAATCGAGCTGGAAGAATGACGACACCTACCTCGATGTGCTCGTGAGCTCCCCGCTGATCGGCGATGCCGTGCCGGACACCAGCCTCACCAACGACTATGGCATCACGGACATCATCAATGCTGCCTACGTGAATTGGCAGCGCAAGCTCACCGCCCATTGGGGCTTGCAGGCCGGCTTCCGATTCGAGCAGACCTGGTTCGAGACCGTGGTGCGCAACAAGGACATCACTTTCAGCTACCGCTATCCCAACGGCACGGAGAACATCGCCAAGGCGCTTTTCCCGGGCATCTACCTCTCGCGTAAATGGGACAAGAGCATGCGTGAGGTCCAGGTGAACATCTCCCGCAAGATCAGCCGTCCGAACTTCTGGCAGATCATGCCCTTCATCATGAATGCCGATAGCCGCAACGTGCGCATCGGCAATCCAGCGCTGGCGCCCGAGCTGAGCACCTTGGGCGAAGTGAACCACCTGCTGCCCTTCCTCAAGGACAAAGGCAGCTGGCTCACCAGCGTGTTCACCCGCTACACACAGGATGTGATCACCAGCTACGCCACGCCCTTGCCCTCAGACACCACGCTCCTGCTCAACACCTTCGTGAACGGCAGCTACAGCATGAGCGGCGGCTGGGAGAACATCGTGAAGGCCGAGCTGATCGAGGGCCTGCAGCTCACCCTCAGCGGCACCATGCAGTATACCGACGTGGCCCTGCGCGGCAGCGATGGCGGAGCGCGGAACCAGGGCTTCAACTGGAATGCGAAGGCACTGGTGGCCTGGCGCTTCATGAAGGACTGGAGCATGCAGGTGAATGGCGAATACGATGGGCCCCGCATCCAGCCGCAGGGGCGCAGCATCGCGCAATACGGCATCGATTTCAGCCTGAACCATGAGGTCACCAAGAAGGTGAGCGCCTTGCTCAGCGTGAACGACGTGTTCTTCACGCGCAAATGGGGCAACATCATCGACACGCCATCACTCTACCAGGAGAGCTTCCGCCGCCGCGAGATGCGCTTCGTGCGCCTCACGCTCACGTGGAAGTTCGGCGAGCAGAACACCTCGCTCTTCCGGCGCCGCCAGCAGCGCCAGGAGCCCGGAAGCAGTGGCGGGGATATGGACATGTGAGCGGATACCTTCGTGCGCCCGCTACAGCGCGGATGAACGCATGCGTTTGGCCCTTCTCTTCCTCGTGATCGCTGTGCTCGCTTCTGGATGCAGCAGCTCGCGCGATCCGGTGCATGAGGCACGCTTCCAGGAGCGGCATCACCTGCGCGGCTGGCAACTCGACTTCAGCGTGCGGCGATATCCAACTGCTCCGCAACGCGCGCGCTTGCGAACGCTTACGCCGCGTGCCACACCCGAAGCGCGGATAACACCCGTTGAAGAGCGCGAGCCATTCGCGGCTCATGAACCCCTGCCTGCTTCCGTGATCGCACCACAGCACGCGCCGCTGCAAGCGCCACGAGTTCCAGCAATGATCGAAGACCAAGAACATGCTTCGTCTCCAGAACATCTTGGTCAAGAAGAAAACGAGAACATCATGCCCCGCAAGCGCTGGAGCTGGCTCGCGATCCCGGCCTTTCTAGCCGCACTTGGCACCATCGTCCTCGGCTTCAGCACCAACCTCTGGGCCTTGATTGGCGCCATCGTGCTAACGCTCGTGCTCGCCGGCTGGAGCATCGCACGCATCCGCCGCCGCAATCAAGCGGGCAAGGGCTTCGCGATGGCAGCCCTGATGATCGGGGTCTTCGCCGCCGTGCTCACCGCCATCGCGGTGATCCGCTATGGTATCGATCCATGATCAGCCTCCGCGCGCAGGGCATCGAACATCGCCCTTGCCTGTTCGCGCAGCGCGTCGGCCGCTTGCCCGGCCTTGCGCATGGCGCGCAAGGAGCTTGCGCCTTCGCTCTTCGAGAGTTTGCCGCCCTGCGCATCGGTGATGAGCGGATGATGCACGAAGCGCACCCGTTGGAAGCCTGCCTTGCCCAAACGATCGGCGATGTAGAGTTGGCACAAGGTGGACGGCAGCAGATCGACACCCCGAACGATGTGCGTGATGCCGTGCTCCGCATCATCGACCAACGATGCGACCTGGTACGCAGGACGGCCACCGAGATCGGCGCGCTGCCTCACCACGGGATCGGGCATGTGCTGCGCGGGACTCAACCATTGCGGCTCGCCGAACAGCGGCACGAGCTGCACCAGCGCATCTAGCGGCAGATGCAGCCGCCACACCGCCTTGGACGCATGGAAATCGAGCTGCTTCGTGCGGCACTCGCAGCGCAATTGCTTCTGCATGGCTCGCGAGCAGGTGCAGGCGTAGAGGTCGCCCTGCTCCTTCAGGATGGATAAGGCCTCATGGTAGCGGCCAAGCCTAAACTGTTGTGACCATGCCCGATCGTGTTCCTGCCGATCGCGCGGCCCAAGCGACCAATCGATGCCCAGCCACCGCAGTGAAGCGAAGATGTCATCGACGTATTGCGGCCGCATGCGCTCGACATCGAGATCGTCGATGCGCAGGCGGATGCCCGCGCCCACTTTGCGCGCGACCTCAGCCGTGATGAGGAAATTGATGGCATTGCCCGCATGCAGGTAGCCGCTGGGGGTTGGGGCGATGCGGGTGACGAGCATGATCCGTACTCAGAAAAGAGAAGCCGAAGGCAAACGTATCTCCGAGTCCATTGCCATCGCGCAGCTTAATGCACCGAAAGAGCATCGTGCTCCCGACATTCGCGCCCCATCGCGCCCCCATGAACGTCCTCTCCGTAGAAAAAATCGCTAAGCGCTACGGCCCGCGCCAGCTCTTCGAGGACGTGAGCTTCGGCCTGGAGAAAGGCCAGAAGACGGCGATCGTGGCGCGCAACGGCACGGGCAAGAGCACCTTGCTGAAGTGCATCGCGGGCGTGGAGAAACCAGACAGCGGCATCGTCACCTTCAACAAGGGCATCCGCGTGGGTTACCTGGACCAGAACGTGGTGATGGACAGCCCGCGCAGCGCAGTGGATGAGATGCTGGACCGACGATCCGGTGAACGCGGCGATCAAGGCCTACGAGCATGCGCTTGCTCAGCATGCGGATGATGAGCTGATGCACAAGGCCGTGGAGCGCATGGAGGAGCTGAAAGCCTGGGACCATGAGGCACGCGTGAAGGCGCTGGCGCATCGCTTCGGTCTGCGTGATCTGGAGCAACCCGTGAACACCCTGAGCGGCGGTCAGCAGAAACGGCTGGCCATGGCCAAGGTGCTCATCGACGCTCCCGATGTGCTCATTCTCGACGAACCCACGAACCACCTCGACCTGAACATGATCGAGCAGCTCGAAGAAGAGCTGAACACGCCGGGCATGACCCTCTTGCTCGTCACCCACGACCGCTACTTCCTCGACAACGTCTGCGACGAGATCATCGAGATGGAGTTCGGGAAATTCACGCGCTACAAGGGCAACTACACCTGGTACCTGGAGAAGAAGGCCGCCGCCGATGAAGTGCGCGAGGCCACGCAGCAGCACTTGCGCGGATTGATGAAGCGCGAGCTGGAGTGGGTGCGCAAGATGCCCCGCGCGCGCGGCACCAAGAGCAAGAGCCGCTTGGACAAGTTCGAGGAGATCAAGGCCGATGCCACGCGCCGATTCGACCGCGACGAGGTGAGGCTCGAAGTGAAGACCGATCGCCTTGGCGGCAAGGTGATCGAGGCGCGCAACCTCACCAAGGCCTTCGGCAGCAAGGACAAGCCAGAGAGCTACAAGCCCATCGTTGCGCACTTCTCCTATTCGCTAAAGCGCGGCGACCGCATCGGGATCGTCGGTCCGAACGGCATCGGCAAGAGCACCTTCATTGAGCTGCTGCTGGGCCGCATGAAGCCCGATCAAGGCACCGTGAGCATCGGCGATACGGTGGTCCTTGGCACCTTCGGGCAGCTGATGCCTCCCTTCAAAGAGGACCAGCGCATCGTGGAGGCCGTGCGCGACATCGCGGAGGTGATCCCGCTGAACAAGGGCAAGACGCTAACCGCCTCGCAGTTGCTCGAGCGCTTCCTCTTCGACAAGGAGCAGCAATACCAGCAGATCAGCACGCTCAGCGGCGGCGAACGTCGACGCCTCTACCTCTGCACTGTGCTGATGAAGAACCCCAACGTCCTCATCCTCGACGAGCCCACCAACGACCTCGACATCCCCACGCTCAACGCGCTGGAGGACTTCCTCTTAGACCTCGACGTGTGCCAGCTCATCGTCAGTCACGACCGCTTCTTCATGGACAAACTCTGCACGAAACTGCTGGTGTTCCAGGGCGAAGGCGTGATCAAGGAATGGGTGGGGAGCTATACGGAGCTGAGGGAGATGCAGAAGTCCGAGCAGCGGCAAGCGGCAGGTGGCACGCGGCGGGTTGAAGGCAGCACTTCGTCCGCCAGCGCACAAAGCCAACGCCCGAGCCTCGTAGTGACCTCGCCACCCGAAGGCGCGAAGAAGAAACTCACCTACGCGGAGAAGCTGGAGCTGCAACGCATCGACAAAGAGATGCCGAAACTGGAATCGCGCAAGGAAGAGCTCCTGGCGGTTATGGCCGCAGGCGGAACTGACCACCACAAGATGATGGAGCACAGCATCGAACTGGAAAATGCCGTGAAGGAGCTGGACCGGATGATGGATCGGTGGTTGGAGCTGAGCGAGAGGGCTGGTTGATGGATGCTCCTTCGCTCCGTTCGGAATGACAGGTTGAAGCAGGTTGAGGGTTGGTTCAACCCGCAGCTTGAAGCGGAGACACGGGTGCCAGCCTCAACCTGCAACCCGCAACCTGAGCGATCAGAACTTCGCACAAGGCACCACCCTGCGCTTGCTCATACTGCGCTTCTTGCTGCGCGATGCCATCTCGTAGCCCAGCGTGATCTCGTGCGCGCCACCGCTGTGCCCTGCCAAGCGCGATAGCGTGAGATCATAACTGTAGCCGATGCGGAGGTCATTGACGATGACGCCGCCAAGAATGACCAGAGCATCGCGGTTCGAATAACCGGGCGCATACCGCTTCAGCAAGGGGATGCCCCGGTACCAGAGGCCCGCATAGAAAGGATCCCGCTCGAAGTAGCCGCCCACGTCCAACTGGTCGTACTTCTCCTGTGCGCGATAGTTGAACGCGAGCACCAAGCTCTGCGGATGCTCTTTGATGATCGGTGTTCGGAAGGTGGTGCGCCAACCGCCGTGCATGCTGAACTTGACGGGCATGCGCGCTTCGTTCCCGAGCAGCGATTGATTGGGGCGATTGAGATGATGGAAGCTCATGCCCGCCCAATACTTAGGCGTGAAGTAGAGCAGACCACCACCGAAGTCGGCGTAGTTGATGCTGGCGCCGTTGAGGTACTCGCAGGTGCCCACTGTTCCGCCGCGCGCCAGCTGGTCGCCAAAAACGAGCTTCGAGTAATCCACCGCATGATTGGCCCAGCCTATCTGCAGTGCTGGTCGCAGGAAGACCTTTCGCTTGAGCTCGATCTCATAGGCGTACTGGCCGGAAATGCTGCTATAGCGCAAGGCGCCGCTCCCGGCCTTGTCGTGCGAAACCAGCAGGCCAACACCGCTATTCACGCTGGGCATGTAATGATCCAACGCGAAACTGGCACTCACGAAGGCGCCTGGGAATGCCGGCCACTGATCGCGCACGGCGAGGCCCACGCGTGTTTGGAGACCGGTGCCGGCGAATGCCGGACTGACGTACGTGGGCAGCGCATAGAACTGCGAGAACTGCGCATCCTGGGCGGTCAGCGTAATAGCTGCCAACAGCCCCGATAGCGTCGTTCGCGTGCGCTTCCCATTCATGCTATTTCATGCGCTGCACAGAGGCGTCCCGAACCAGCTCGATGTCGAGCGCCATCTCGCGGTCGTCGTGGTCGGTGGCCTTGGCCGTGATCAAGGAACGGTGAATGGCGAATCCGGGGGCCTCAACGCTCATGCTGTAGCGCTGGCCTGGGACGAGCACCATGATGTATCGGCCTGTGGCTTCATTGGTGTTGTACACACCAACGATCTCATCGCCCATCTCATCGGTGAGCAGGATGCGGGCCTTCACTGGCTCGGCACTCACATCGGCCACCACGCCGCGAGCCACCACGTAGTTGAGCTGGCTGCCGGGGAACACGGCCTGATAGATATCCTGCATGCCCAAGCCGCCAGGGCGCTCGCTGCTGAAGTAGCCTGTGTAGCCATCTTCGCTCAAGCAGAAGTAGATGTCGTCGTTCACCGTGTTCAACGGATAGCCCATGTTCTCCGGGATGCCCCATCCGTTCATGTCGGGATCGATGAGCGATGCCTTGAAGATGTCGTAGCCGCCCATGGTGCTATGGCCCTTGCTGCTGAAGAAGAGCGTGACGCCATCGCTATGCATGAAGGGCGCATCCTCATCATAAGGCGTATTGATCTTGGGTCCCAGGTTGAGCGGCAGGCTCCACTCACCATTGGGCAGGCGGCGTATGCGGTACAGGTCACGTCCGCCGTATCCGCCGGGGCGATCGCTGGTGAAATAGATCTCGTCGCCACCGGGCGCGATGCTCGCACTCGGCTCGTGGTGCTTGCTATTGATCTTGTCGGTCATCAACTGCGGCGCCTGCCACTTGCCCGCATGCATGCGCGTCTCATAAAGGTCACCGGCCACGAGGTCCTGACTGGTATGATAAACAATCATGCTGCTGCCATCGGGCGCCAAGCCCACGGTCGCATCGTGCGTGTTCGTGTTCAGCGGGTCACCAACGTTCACGGCATTGCTCCAGACATCATCGATGCGCTTGGCTACATAAATATCCTCGAGCCATTGACCCGTCGGATCCTTCAGGTTACCGGTGGTGCCTTGGCGACGGCTGGTGAAGTAGAGCGTATTGCCATTCGCAGTGACCAAGGGACAGTAGTCGTGCTGCGGTGAATTGATCAGGGCGCCCATGTTCCGGATATCAATCTCGATGGGTCTCTTCACGAGATCCTTCGCCGTGGAGGACATGGCAATCGCGCGATCAACCTCGGCATCTTTCACCATACGATAGTGGAGCTGCTTATATCGGTGAAGCAGGTCGGCGGCCTCTTCGAAGCGCTGCTGGCGATGGCGTTGCAGGGCCAGTTCGTAGTGCGCTTCGGTATGCCCTCCGCGCACGGCGCGCTCCAGATGAGGCACAGCTTTATCGCGCTGACCAGGCAGGTTCGCGAGACACACGCCATACTCGTAGTACACCTCAACAAATGAGGTGTCAACGGGCAGCAGCTTCTTGTAGAGCTTGGCCGCTTCGGCGTAGTCCTCGGCGATGAAGTGCGCCTTGGCCTGATCGAGCATCTGGTTGTGCGGGCGCTTATAGCCGGTTTGCGCGCCGGCAGCGAACACAGTCAATAGCGCGACGAACGTGGAGAGTTTGCGTTCCATGGTTCAGCGTAAGAGGGTGACGTCGCCCTTCAGCACGGCATCGCGGCCGTCACTGAACGTGGCGTTGCATTTCCAGACATAGACATCCTGCTTGGCGGGCGCGCCTTTGTACCAGCCGTCCCAGCCGCGCCGCACATCATCGCTCACGAATACCAGCTCCCCCCAGCGATTGAAGACCTCGAGACGGTACTTCTCCACGCCTTCATACTTGGGGAAGAAGTGGTCGTTGTCGTAGCTCATCGGGTCGTACTGCCCATCGGTTGGGCCGCTGCCCGGCGTGAAGGCATTCGGGAACACGATTTCGCCGCTCACTTCGGCGGTAGTGGCTCCCATCACCGTGAAGGTGTCCGGGCAGTTCCACTGGTTATTGGCAATCAGCGTCACATCGAAGATGCCCGCTTGCTGGTAGTAGTGCGTGGGATTGAACGCGTTGCTGATGGTGCCGTCCCCGAAGTCCCAAGTGAATTGATCCGCGTTCGCGCTCAGGTTGTACGTGAACACCGGCTGGCTGGGCACGACCACGGTCGTGGGCTGCAGCACAAAAAAGGCGTTCGCCCTTGGACGCACTACGATGCTATCGACCTTGGTCATGGTGTTCACGGCGCCACCCACGCCGAAAGCGGTGAGGGTCACGGAATAGGTCCCTGGTACGTTGTAGATGTAGGTGGGGTTATCGGCCGTGCTGGTGCCGCCATCGCCGAAGCTCCATTGGTAGCTCTGCGCCATCAGGCTCGTATTCGTGAAGGAGACCGTAAGCGGCGCGCATCCTTCGCCCTGACCGATGAAGCTGGCCGTGGGCAATGGCGGTGTGATGGTGACCTGCTGCGTGGCAGTATCGGAGCAAGCGGTGCCGCTCACAACGAGCATGATGGTGAAGGTTCCCCAGGTTCCATAGGTGTGCGAACCGGGCTGTTGAGTGTTCGATGCAGCGCCATCGCCAAAGCTCCAGGCGTGGCTCCAGTTGCCGGGGCCGCTGGTATTGTTCAGTGCCACGGTGGCATCCGGGAACTGCTGCACGAAGGGCGAGGCCAAGAAGCTCGCCTGTGGCACCGGCGATACGATGACCTGCTGCTGCGCGATGGAGTTGCAGCCATACGGCGACGTGGCCGTGAGCGTAATTGTGCGCACCTGATCAACGGCGGTGGTATTGACATAAGTGTGCGTGGGATTCGCGCCCACCAGCGTGATGCCATCGCCCATGTCCCACATGTAGCTGCTGGCACCAGTGCTGCTGTTAATGGGCTGCAGGGTTAGCGGCGAGCAACCCATGGCCGGCACCGTGAATGCGGCCGTGATGGCCGGATACACATCAATCGCTGCGACGGTGGTATCGCTGCATCCCCATGCGTTCGTCGCGATCAACTGCGGGATGAAGGTGACCGGCGTGCCGCTCGCATGCGTGTAGCTGTGCATTTGATTGCCAGGCAGGGTATCCAGCATGGTTCCATCGCCGAAGGACCAGGACGCCACAACGGCACCGACGGAGAGATCCTGGAAGGGCACATTCAAAGGCTGGCACCCATTGAGCACACCCGGAATGAATTGCGCAATGGGCTGCGGATGAACGAGTATCGGGGCTGAAACGGTATCGACGCATCCGAACGGTGAAGTGGCAATGAGCCGCGCGATGAAGGTGGCATCATTCAGCCCTTGATTGAAGTAGGTGTGCTGCGGCGAAGATGCCGAGCTGCCCTGTTGATCCCCGAAATTCCACAGGTAGGTGCTGGCTCCAGTGCTGGTATTGATGAAGGTGACGGCATGCGGCGCGCAGCCTTCCGCTGGCGGAACGAAGCCCGCCACTACTTCCGGATGCACCTGAACCTGCGTGGTTACAGTGCTGGTGCATCCATGATCGGTGATCGCTGTAAGGCTCACCGGATAGCTCACGGTGCCTGGCCCAGGGAAGTTGAACCAGGTGTGGCCGTGCACGGATGCCGTGGTATCGCTCTGCTGGCCATCGCCATAATTCCAAACGAAACTGGAAGCGCCGGTGCTGAGGTTGGTGAGCTGCGCCGTGAGCGGGTGACAACCGATCAATGGCGATGCAGCTACCTGGGCCGTGGGATTCGGGAAAACGAGCACATCGGCATACGCGGTGTCCACGCAGCCGAATGCATTGCTGCCCACCAGCATCACCGGGAAGACCTGGTCGTTCGTTGTGTTGTTGATGTAAGTGTGCGTAGGCGAAGGACCGGAACCGGTGCTGCCATCGCCGAAACCCCAGAGGTAGCTCACGGCGCCCACCACGCTCGGGAAGGTGACGGACAGCGGGCTGCAGCCACTATCCGGCTGGGCAACGAAGGTGAAATCCGGCGTGGGGTACACCATGACCTGCATGGTGGTCGTGGCCTGGCATCCGGCGGGCGAATAGGCCGTGAGCGACACCGTGTGGATGCTGAGGAAGAAACTGGTGTTGGTGTAAGTGTGCGCCGGGTTCACTGCGGTACTCGTGCTGCCATCGCCGAAATCCCAGAGGTAGCTGCTCGCACCGGTGCTCGCATTCACGAAGGTGACGTCCATGGGCGCGCAGCCGGGCACTGCATTGTGGCTGAAACCCGCCACCACACCCGGCGCCACCGTGATGGGCACGATCACCGTATCGGCGCAGCCGAATGGCGTGCTCGCGATCAAGCGTACATCTCGCACGATGTTCGTTGTGCCCGGATTGATGAAGGTGTGCGTCGGTGAAGGCTGCGTGCTGGTTCCGCCATCGCCGAAATCCCATGCGTATTGCGTAGCGCCAATGCTGGCATTCGTGAAGCTCACGTCCATGGGCGAGCAGCCGAGGAGCGCGCTCGGCGAAAAAGCCGCCGTGGGTCGCGCCTGCACATTCACAGCCTGCGTACCCGTATTGCCGCAATAGGGAGTGTTCACCGCAAGGGTGATCGTATAGGGGCCCGCAGCAGCAAACTGGTGCGTCGGGTTCTCAACGCTGCTCGCTCCGCCATCGCCGAAATCCCAAGCCCAACTCGTGACCGGATTGCCCGGAGCAGTTCCGATCACGGACGTGAACGTGGCGGTTTCGCCGAAGCAGAGGTTGTTCGCCAGAATGCCAACAGTGGGTGGCGCGAAGACATTCACATCGCGCGAGAAGGTGTGCGTGCAGCCCAGCGCGTTCGTAACCGTAAGGCTGATGGTATAGGTGCCCGGTGATCCATAGAAGTGCGGCGATGGACTAGGGCTGTTACTCGTGGTGCCATCGCCGAAGTCCCATGCATAGGACACTGCACTGACCGATTGGTCCGTAATCGCCACCGTGATCGAATCGCAGGCAGCATCCTGATCCAACGTGAAGTCCGCTGTCGGGCGCGGCAGCACGACCACTGTTACGGAAGCCGTATCGGCGCAGCCTGCTGTTGCTCCTTGTATGCTCGCCGCATACGAGACCGTGTAGGTGCCCGCCGTGTTGTACGTGTGCGCCTGATCGCCGGCGCCGGTCCATTGAAAGCCAGCGCCTGCGCCGAAATTCCATTGGAAGTAATTGGCGCCACCACTGGTCGTCTGGTCGAAATAGGCCGTCTCACCCACGCAGATGGTGTCGGGCGACACGGTGAGCGTGACCGAGGGCGGCGGGACGATCTGTATGGTGATGAACGCGGTATCGATGCCGCAGTAGTTGCTGTCGAGCAGCATCACCTCATAGGTGCCGATACCGGGGTATTGGATGACACGCGGGAAGGTCGGCGGCCAGGGCGCCCAGTCGATGATGCTATCCTGGCCTGTGCCCCAGTAGTTGCCGAAGTTCCAGTACTCGTAGCGCTGGAAGATGTTGCCTTGATTGAGGCAGTTGCGCTCGGTGGTATTGGCGAAAGTGACGGTGCGATCGGGCCAGCAGAGCAGCGTAGCGCTCGCGGCGATGCTCGCATCATCGATGTCCCAGATGCGGATGGGATTGAAGGTGGCCAGGCTCGCGCCGCCTTGCAGCGTATTGCAGGTGTTCTGGGCCGTGAGCTGCACGGTGGTCTCGCAATCCACGGTGCCCTGCTGGTAGGTGTGCGTGATGGTCTGTCCCCAGTTCGTATGGTCGAACGTTTGTATCGGCGAGCCATCACCGAAATTCCAGGTGAAGACCG
>DAORNP010000019.1:0-6178 GCA_035441065.1 Flavobacteriales bacterium
GGCTGTGGGTATTGCGCGTTCCCGGAGGCACGGTCCTGATCGAAGCACACGCGGCAAAGCGGCTGGTAGCTCTCCTTCTCGCCCAACTGCACCAGGTCGTGCCCCGCGCTGATGCGGTGGCTGAAGGCCGCGAGCGCGCCACAGCGCACGCAAATGGCATGCACCTTCGTCACATACTCGGCCGTGCTCATCAACTGCGGCATCGGGCCGAAGGGCCTTCCAAGGAAATCCATATCGAGCCCGGCGGCGATCACGCGCACACCCTTGGCGGCAAGCTCTGCACACACAACCGGCAGCCGCTCATCGAAGAACTGCGCTTCATCAAGCCCGATCACTTCCACATCCTCTGCCAAGTGCAACAACTCTTCGCTGTTGGCGATGGGGCGCCCACGCAAGCTTGTGCTGTCGTGGCTCACCACCTCGGCCTTGGCATAGCGCGTATCCACTTGCGGCTTGAAGACCTCCACGCGCTGCTTGGCGAATTCGGCGCGGCGCAAGCGTCGAATCAGCTCTTCGGTCTTGCCGCTGAACATGCTGCCGCAGATCACCTCAATCCAGCCCCTGCGCGGGCTTTGGCTACCGGTGTGTTCGAGGAACATGCAAAAAGCTGTGGAAAGCTGGGCAGAAGGCCCGTTGCGCGTGCGGCGAAAATAGGGATCTTCGTCCGGGGCCTCCGGTAACGGCCCAAGCACCCATGAGCAACGACAAGGGGTTCCGTTCGATGAGCGCGCTGGTAGAAGCGCTTGGCAAGGCCGAGGAAGGATTGCGCAAAGGCACGCTGCCGCTCACCGCGCTCGATGAAGCCACCAACGATGCGCGCGAGCTCTATGAGCGCTTGGTGGTGATTCGCCACAAAGCCCGCGAATCCAAGCATGCACGGGCCTCAGCAGAAACGGAGAAACCGAAGCCTGCACCCGCACCGGCTGAGAAGGCCGTCGCTTCCGCGCCGCCGCCTGCTCCCCAACCTCCTGCACCCATCGCGCAACCCGTTGCTAAAACCGCTGCCCCGCCGGAGCCGAAGCCCGCTGAAACGGCCATTCGCCTGAACACGCGCCCCGTGGCGCCGCGCCAAACCAATCTGGAGGAAGCCATCGCGGCGACGAGCGAACCCGAACCGGTGATGAAGACCGCCGCCGAATTCCTGCGCGAAGCACAAGCCGCCAAGACCGCTACACCGCAAGCCGCTCAGGCCGCGCAAGCCAAGCCTGTTACATCCGTGGCCGAAAAGCTCGAGCGCGCGCGCATCGCCGACCTATCCAAGGCCATCGCACTCAGCGACAAGTTCTGGTTCACCAAAGAGCTCTTCGGCGGCGATGCCAAGGCGTATGAAGTGGGGGTCTCATTGCTCAACAGCGCCAAGGACCTCGGTGAAGCGCAAGCCTTCCTGAAGGAAGAGTTGCTCGCCAAGCTGAAGACACCGCCGGATCCCGAGGCCGTGGATGCGTTCACCGACCTGATCGAGCGCCGCTTCGCATGAGGAGGAAGCTGATCCTCATCCTCGCCTGCGCGTGCTTCTTCACAGCGGATGCACAGGATCCCTTGACCCAACGTGCCCGTGCCTGGCTTGATACGCTCTGCTCACCTGACTTCCATGGCCGCGGCTACGTGAAGGATGGCGACCGCATCGCCAGCGAATGGATCGCAAGCAAATTCCGGCAGTTCGGCGTGAAGCCCGTGAAGGCCGACTTCTACCAGCCCTTCCAGTTCAATGTGAACAGCTTCCCCGACAGCATGCGCGTGGCCATCGACGGGCGCAAGCTCAACGCAGGAACCGAATTCCTGTTGGATGCGGAGAGCGGGACCCTTTCCGGCAGCTTCACACTGGTGCATGTGACACCCAGCGACCTGCAAGGGCCCGAGCGCAAGGGCATGACCATGGGCGTGCTGCTGGGCAAGGCCGCATGCCTGCACTGGCCCGAAACGGGCAACGGCGATTCGCTGCGCATGTTCCGCCAGTGGGAGCGCGAGCTCATGGACCATTGCGTGGTGGTGAAGCCCGCGAAGAAGCTCACCTGGAGCGTGGCCACCGACGCCCGGCGCTTCCCGCTGATCGAAGTGGCCGAAGCCATTCTCAGCGATAGCTCAAGCTCGATCGACCTGAGCATCCGCAACGCCTTGGTCGTGCGCAGGCCCGCGCGCAACGTGCTGGGCATGGTGAAGGGCAAGAGCAAAAAGTGGGTCGTGATCGGCGCGCACTACGATCACCTCGGCCGCATGGGTGCCGATGCGCTCTTCCCCGGCGCCAATGACAATGCCAGCGGCACGGCCATGCTGCTGAGCCTCGCTGAGCATTTCACGAAACGCGGGAATGCGCCCAAGCATAACCTGCTCTTCGTGGCCTTCGCGGGCGAAGAGGCCGGCCTGATCGGCAGCGAATGGTGCGCCGTGGACCGCCCCATCGACTGGAAGCACGTTAGCATGATGATCAACCTCGACATCCTCGGCACGGGCGACGACGGGATCATGGTGGTGAATGCCACTGCGCAGCAGAAGGCCTTCGACCAGCTCGTGGCGATCAATGGCAGCAAGGGCTATCTGAAGGAGGTGAAGGCGCGCGGCCCGGCCTGCAACAGCGACCATTGCCACTTCGTGAAGCGCGGTGTTCCGGCCATTTACATCTACACCCTCGGTGGCGTGGCGCATTACCACGACGTGATGGACCGCGCTGAGACATTGCCCCTCACCGAGTTCGCTGACCTGCACGCGTTGCTGCGCGACTTCATCCAAGGGCTGAAGTGAGCGCATCCAAGGCCCCTTTGGTACTGGTGCCGACACCCATCGGCAACCTCGACGACATCACGCTGCGCGCCAAGCAGGTGCTCGAGCAAGCCGATGCCGTGATCGCAGAGGATACGCGCGTGACGGGAAGGCTCTTGCAGCATCTCGGCATCAGCAAGCCGCTCATCTCCTTCCACAGCAACAACGAGCACCGCATGGCCGAGCAGCTGGTAGCGCGCTTGATGGCCGGCGAGCGCTTCGCCCTATGCAGCGATGCAGGCATGCCCGGCATCAGCGATCCGGGCTTCCTGCTCGTGCGCGCCGCCATCCGCGAAGGCGTAGCGGTGGAATGCCTGCCGGGAGCCACAGCTTTCGTGCCCGCACTGGTAGCGAGCGGCCTGCCCTGCGAGCGTTTCGTGTTCGAGGGCTTTTTGCCGCAGAAGAAAGGCCGGCAGACGCGCATCCGTTCGCTTGCAACAGAGGAACGCACCATCGTGCTCTACGAGAGCCCGCACCGCATCGCGCGATTGCTCAGTGAGTTGACCGAGGTGTTCGGAGGCGCCCGACAAGCCAGCGTTTCGCGCGAGCTGAGCAAGTTGCACGAGGAAACACTCCGCGGTACGCTCGCCGAACTGGCCGCTCATTTCGCCGCGCACGAACCACGTGGCGAATTCGTGGTGGTGGTTGCCGGATCATGATCGGCGAGCCGCACCAGCATCAACCTTCCTCCCGATCAACCTTCAACCCGCCAAGCATGAAAGCCTGGACCCTCATCGCGCACGGTAAGCCGCAGCGCGCCTTCGCCCTACGCGAGCATCCCGAACCGCAGCCCTCGCCCAATCAAGTCCTGATCCGCGTGGAGGGCTTCGGCCTCAACTACGCCGATGCCATGGCCGTGCGCGGCCTCTATCGCGAAGCACCTCCGCTGCCCAGCATCATCGGCTACGAGGTGGTGGGGCGCGTTGAGCGCGTGGGGCAAGAAGTGCCAGATGGCCTTCTCGGCAAGCGCGTGGTGGCCATGACGCGGTTCGGCGGATACGCTGAGCTGGCGGTCACCGATCAACGTGCCTGCGCCATCATCCCCGATGAACTGCCGTTGGGCGAAGCGCTCGCCTTGGCCACACAAGGCGTAACAGCATGGTACATGGCCAAAGTGCTATGCCCATTGCATGCCGGAGAGCGCGTGCTGGTGCATAGCGCCGCTGGCGGTGTCGGCCAGTTGCTCGTTCAATTGGCATCGCATGCGGGCTGCGAGGTGATCGCTGTGGTGGGCCATGCCTCGAAGGTGGCGCGTGCGAAAGCGCTGGGTGCCGCGCACGTGATCGATCGCTCCGCAGGCGACTACGAGGCCCAGGCACTGAAGGTCCTCGGCAAGCATCGGCTGGGCGCGAGCTTCAATGCCGTTGCGGGACGCAGCTTCAAGAAGGACATGCGGCTCATCGGCTCTGGCGGACGCATGGTGCTCTTCGGCGGCGCCGAGCGCGGCGGCACCAGCACCCTGGGCTTCATCTGGCGCATGGGATTGATGCTGCCCATCTTCCTCATGATGAAGAGCAAGAGCATCCTTGGCGTGAACATGCTCAAGCTCGGTGACCACCAACCGGCGCTCGTGGCGCGCTGCCTGGCGGAAGTCGTGGAGGCGCATCGACAAGGCTTGCTGAAGCCCTTGGTGCATGCGGAGCTTCCTGCCGATCAGCTCGTGCAGGCGCATGACGCCTTGGCCAATGGAAGCACCATGGGCAAGGTGGCGCTGAAGTGGTGAGCTATTCAACCACGAAACGACGCACATTCCGGCTGCCATCGGCCATGCGCACGGCATAGGTGCCCGGCTGCCAATCGCGCGTATCGATCACCGCGGTGCCCCGCGTCACCAGCACTTGCCTAACCAAGGCGCCGCGCATATCGAAGGCTTGCAGCGTTCCAGTAGCGGGCAGGCCAGTGATGCTCACTTGGCCATTGGCGGGGTTCGGCGAGAGCCGCACCTCCATGGCACCTTCATTCTCCTCGACCCGCGCAGCGCCGATCACGTTCAAGGTGAAATCCTTGAAGTCGCCGTATTGGAAGGCGCCGCATGGGCCGAAGCCATTGCCATTGGATGTCTGGAAACCATCGCTGCCCCACGGTGAGATGATGCGCATGCGGTACTGGCCGCTCGGCGTGCTCTCCGGGATCGCGATGCTGAATTGGTACTCATAACTCGGCGCTCCACCTACATAGTTGAAGTAGAGGTTCTCGCTGTCCTCGAAGCTATTGCTCTGGTCGAGGTCAACCCACACGGCACAGCCGCACCACACGCCATTGGTCACGCTCATGGGCAGCATGGCGCCCGCATCAACGGTGGTGCTCACCGAAGTGTAATCCGATGTGGAACAGGCATCGGCTCCCGGGGCCCAGTTGATGGATCCCGCTTGCACGGACATGCTGTACCAATTGAAGCAGCCGTTGGCGAAATTGGGGCTGCAATACTGTGCTGCGGCCGCGAAGCCCAGCAGCGAGAAGAGTGCGAGATGCGCGTAACGATGGATCATGGCGGAAGGGTTTGGTTGTGCGAGTATAGCCCCCGGCCTCTTTAGTTGTGCTTAACCTTGCACCATGGCCGCACCATTCGCCCCTCGCACCATCGAGACCCGTTGCGCCGTCATGTCGCTAGCGGCGCCGGGCTTCATCGAGCAGCGCTTCAAGGGCGATGTCACGATTGACCGCGCCGGCTTCGAGGAGAACCGCTTGGCGCGGCTTGAGCTGGGCGGCGAGCAGCCCTATATGATGCTCACGTTCATCCCTGAAGGGATCGACTTCGAGCTGAGCATCACGAGCAATGATCACTTCAAGCCCGAACGCGGCCATAGCAGCATGCGCGCTTTGGCCGTGGTGGTGGGCGACGGCATGGGCGAGGCCATCGCCAAGCTCTACTTCAGCTACTTCCCCACGGAGTTCCCGGCACGCGTGTTCCACGACGAACGGACAGCGCGGAAGTGGCTCTCCGAAGCGAGCGCTGCGGCCGCTAAGGCCGTATGATCAAGGTGCTCGGCACCTCTACCAGCCAAGGCTCGCGCGCCTCAGCAGCGCGGCTCCATCCTTTGTAGCTGGTGAGGAGCAGATCATGCTGCGCGAGCAGCTGTGCATCGAGCGCGCGCCCTTGCACCAGTTCGATCCGATCACCAGCCGCTTGCTGGAGCTGCTGCGTTCCATTGCGGAACGAGGGATCACGCTGCGTGAGGCCGGTGACATCGAGCAGGGTGAGGTGTCGCCCTTCGTTCTGCAGCAGGCGCTCAGCATAGTGCAGCAGGAATAGGTCACCCGGTGCGCCCAAGGGCAGCAGGATGCGGTCGGCCTGCGTGAAGCCTTTGTCCATGAACACGCCCACGCTGCATTGCTCCTCTTCGATGAGCTGGCGCACTTTGGGATCGAGCTGGTCGTCGGTAGGCAGCAGCGATTCCTTGCCGGTGAGCGTGCCGATGAG
>DAORNP010000019.1:6188-8964 GCA_035441065.1 Flavobacteriales bacterium
CGGGTCGATCACGCGCGTGGTGAACCCCAACAGGTCTCCTAGGAATGTGCCCTTCAGCAATGGCTTGCCAGCACCCACGACCAGCAGGTCGTAAGAGCCGCTGTTGGCCGTGCGCAGGATATCCGCTCCTACATCACCGCTCACGTGGTGCTCCGTGCGCAGATCCACCTCGAGCCGTTGGGCCTCCTTCAGCACGGGCCTGAAGCCATCGCGCGCGAAGCCCTCGCTGTCGATGGGATTCACATCGTTGCTCGGGGTCACGTGCAACGCGGTCACATTGGGCTTCGCTTCGGCACCTGCGAGTTGGCGGACCAGGCGCAAAGCACGCCTGCCGCTCTCCGGCTGTCCGAAGGAGAGCAACACGCGCCAACCCGTGGTCTTGTCGGTGTCGCTCGCTTGCGGCTCTGGCTTCCGGAAGAGCCGATCGATGAGGCTGAGCACGGGCCCTGTCATGAACGTGCTTACCAACGCCATGATCACCAGGATGGCGAAGAGCTCAGCGTTGATCACGCCCAGGTCATAGCCGATGTTGAGCACCACCAGTTCCATGAGGCCGCGCGTATTCATGAGCGCACCGATGCTGAGGCTCTCCTTCCAATCGTGGCCCGTGATGCGCGCTGCGATTCCGGCTGCCAGGCTTTTGCCCGCCACCGCCACGCACACCACCAGCGCGCAGGTCCACCAGAGGTCTTCGTTGGTGAGCAGGCCTATGCGCGTTCGCAAGCCGGTGAACACGAAGAAGAGCGGCAGCAGGAGCACCACGCTCACATCCTCGAGCTTGGCCATGAGCACGCGGCGGAACGCGAGGTTCTGCGGCATGATGGCACCTGCGAGGAAAGCCCCGAAGAGCGGGTGTATGCCGATGGCATCGGTGATCCACGCCGAAGCGAGCATCACGAGCAGCAAGCCTGCCACGAGCGGGCGGCCCATCGTGCGGCGCTCGCCATGCACCTCGCCCAAGCGCTTGAGGAATGGCCTGAGCACCCCGACCATGAACGCCACATAGATCACAGCTGCGGCGATGGTGTACAGCGCGCTCGCCACATTACCTGCCTTCACGATGGCGATTACCGCAGCGAGCAGGCACCAGGCCGTCACATCGTCGCTTGCAGCAGTGGCCAGCGCCATAGCGCCCAGTCGCGTGCGGGTAAGCCCCCGCTCCTGGATGATGCGCGCAAGCACCGGGAAGGCGGTGATGCTCATCGCGATGCCCAGGAAAAGCGCGAAGGACTGGAACCCGACCGTGGGCGGCGCGAAACTGAGGTAGAGCCGATGGGCCAGCAGCGCGCCCAGCGCGAACATGATCACGATGCTCGTATGGCTGATGACGAGCGCGGTGTGCAGCCGGCCGCGCAGGATGCTCAGATCGAGCTCCATGCCGATGACGAACATGAAGAGCACCAGGCCGATCTGGCTGAGCACGTGGAGGTTCTCGAGCGAGCCGCTGGGAAAGATGAACGCGAACGCCTCCGGAAACCAGTAACCCACCACGCTCGGGCCCATCACGATGCCGGCCACGATCTCACCGATCACGGAGGGTTGGCCGAGCTTGGCGAAAACGAAGGCGAAGGCGCGCGCCATCGCGATGATTGCAGCGATTTGCAGCAGAAGCACGGCCAACGGGTGCCTGATGTTTTCGCTGAGCGTGTCGGTGAAATGGTCCAGTGCCCCGGCTGCAGGCACTGCGGACACTGCGCCGCTGAGCTGCTCGGCCAGGTTAGGCCGCAGGGCCTCACCGGAGCCGATCACCGCATACACGATAGAACAGAACAGGAGCAGCGCGGCGATGTAATACAGGATGCTCCAAGGCGCCGATCTCATGCGGCGAAAGTAGCCGAGCTCTGGTCAGCTCAGGTTTATCGCCCTGCCTCACCTAGCTCCCGCGCGAGCTCGATGAACTCTGCCACGCTCAATTGCTCCGCGCGCTTGCCGGCGAAGCGCTCCGGGATTCCGCCAACCGATTCTGGCAGCGGCTTCAGCGCGTTGTGCAAGGTCTTGCGCCGCTGGTTGAAGGCGGTCTTCACCACCCGGAAGAGAATCGCTTCGTCGCAGGGCAGCTTGTCCACGGTGTTGCGCTTCATGCGGATCACCGAGCTGCGCACTTTCGGCGGCGGGATAAAGCTGCCCGGCTCCACGTGGAAGAGCAGCTCCACATCGTACCACGCCTGCGCCAGCACGCTGGTGATGCCGTAGGTCTTGCTGCCGTGGGGCGCGCGGATGCGGTCGGCCACTTCTTTCTGGAACATGCCCACCAGCTCGGTGCAACGGTCGCGGTGGTCGAGCACCTTGAAGACGATCTGCGTGCTGATGTTGTACGGGAAGTTGCCCACCACCGCGAAACGACCATCAGTGACTGCGTCCGGGTCCATGCGCAGGAAATCGGCTTCGCGCACATCGATGCCGGGGAAGTGCTCACGCAGGTAGGGCACTGAATCCCGATCCACCTCGAAGCAGGTGAGCCTGAACTCGCTACGCGCGAGCAAGTGCTTGGTGAGCGCGCCCGTTCCGGGCCCTACTTCGATCACATGGGTATAGCCACCATGACCCGTGAGTCCCATGGCGATGTCGTGCGCGATGCTGTCCTCCTTCAGGAAGTGCTGGCCCAGGAACTTCTTCGCGCGTATCTGGCTCATGCGTCGTGGACCACTTCCAGCAAGGTGCGGAAGGCATGGAAGCGGCCGCCGAAGCGTTCATGCGCCTCGGCTTGGAGGCGTGGCGCCTCCTCGTCGCGGTAGCGCTCGTATTGGGCCATGTCGGCGGCGGTGTACTGGATGGC
>DAORNP010000019.1:8974-19472 GCA_035441065.1 Flavobacteriales bacterium
GTCACACCGCTATCGTCGTCGGCGAGCACCTTGTGCATGCGGCTGGTCAGGAAAAGGCCCGTGGCCATCACGCGCGGGATGTGCTCCTCCTTCATCCAAGCGAGCCAGGAATCGTGCGCATCGCGATCGATGCTGATGGTGACGTTGTAGATGATCACGGGTGCGAGGGTGGCGGCTTCTTCTCGTCGGGCGCATCGGGTGCGTCGCCGCGGAGCTTGCGGTAACGGTCGCGCGCCTCGGGCACGAAGATGCTGCCGGTCTGGTCCATGATGAGCTTCTCATAGAAGCCTTTGGCCTTCTCGGGATCCTTCAGATGGTCCTCGTACAGGTGGCCGAGATCGAGCAAGGCATTGTCCACGAGGATATCGAGCGGATACTGCTCGAGGACCTTCTCCAAGTAACCCGCTGCTTCTTCGTACCGGCGACGCCCCAACGCGATGCGGTAGCGCTCATAGAGCACATCGTCGCCCAGGTTGTGCATGGGGTATTCGGTCGTGAGCGAATCGAGCGTCGCGAGCGCGCGGTCGTAGAGGTGCTGCACGCGCAGCAGCTCGGCGCGCGCGAAGAAGCGCAGCGGCACATCGTTGCTGTCGGCGCCGAGCGCGTCGGTGATGCGCAGGCTGAGCTCGAGCGCATCGTTGGCGATGAGCTTGCTGGTGCTCGCCTTCAGCACTTGCAGCTGGGCCTGGCTCCAATTGAAATCCCCCGAATAGAACGAGACCTTGGCGTTGCGCAGGCGCGCTTCGTGGCCCAGCGCATCATGCTTGAAGTCGAGGTCCACCTGACTGTAGAGCAGCGAGGCTTCCCAGATATCGCCGCTGATCAGATGCACATCGCCGAGGTCGAGCTTGATCTCGGCCTTCTGCTTGGCATCGGCGGCCGGCATGGCCAGGCCTTCCTCCAGCAGAGCGATCGCGACCGCAGGCTGATTGATGTAGTAGGCATTCAGGTGCGCGCGCTCGCGCAAGAGGTTCACGGTGTGCTTGGCCAGGCCCATGTCGGTGAGCGTGGCGGCCATGCGCTGGTCCAATTCCTGGAGTTCCGCAGGAAGCGGCTCCGGCTGCTGCGTAAGCTGCAGGTAGCGCGCATGCACGGCGCCGGTGCGCGCGCCGAAGTAGTTGGCATCGTTGCGGCCCAGGCCCACCACGTAATCGTAGCACTTGAAGGCCACGCCGTATTCCTTGTTGGCCTCGGCGATGCGCGCAAGGTCGATGAGCCGCGCTCCGCCCTCATCGAGGCGCTTATCCATGGCCTTGGCCTGTACGAAGGCACCATCGAGGTCCTTCTGCTGGATGAGCATCCAGATGAGCATCTCGGAGAAGATGGAGCGCGAGGGGTCGCGCTGGATGCGGCGCAGCAGCTCGGTGCGCAAGGTCTCGGTGCGGGCATCGGCGGCATCGAACTCGAAGTGGCGCGAGAGGTTGTTCTGCACGGCTTGCACGTAGCCCTCGTTGGCGGCCAGCAGGTCCATGTAGGCGGCCACCATCTTGGGCAGGTCGCCCTTCAGCCCGTGCAGGTTGGCGATCTCGAAGGCGTAGCCCATGCCATCGGTGGAGGTGCGCTGGCCCTTCTCGTAGGCGGCGAGCGCCAGATCGACCTTGTTGTAGGCCTGGAAGGCATTGGCTACGGCGCGCACGCTGTTCTGATCGCCGCGCATGAGCTTCAGCGCACGGTCGTATTCCTTCTGGGCCTTGTCGTTCTCGCGCATCAGCTCCAGCACGCGCCCCATATCGATGGCGTAGCGCGGCTCATCGCCGTTGCGGCGCATGCGCTCCTTCACCAGCTTCTGCGCGGCTTCCAGGTCGGGCACGCCGATGTGGCTCTTGAGCAGCTGGTCGTAGTAATAGTCCGTGGGCTGCTGCTTGTAGAGGCGCTCGTAGTAGAGCACGGCCTTGGTGAAATCGCCCTGCTGGAAGTACTGCGCCGCAAGCTGCTCATCGGTGCCGGGCTGCGCGAAGGCAGCGGAGAGCAGGAGCAGCGCGGGGATGAGCAACAGGCGCTTCATGGCATGGGGGTGTTGGCGAGCAGCTGCTCCACGGTGTCGCGGCGATCCCAGGCGTGCTGGAGCTGCCGGTAGTTGTCCATCACCGCATGAACGCCGCCGATCAGCTCAGCGTGGTACTTCTGCTCAGAGGCGATCATGGCCGCCGCTTGCTTCGCCGCCACGGCACCTGCGGCGATGTCGTTGCGCAGCAGCCGCAACCGTTCGCCGGCAAGGATCGACTCACCGAGCACGCGCTCGTGGTCGCGGCCCATGGTTGCTGCGTGGTGCAGCGTGAGCCATTGGCTGCCCAGCACTTGCGCGGAAGAGGGCTCCAACGTGTCCTGGAAACGAAGGGCGAAGCGCGCGGAATCTTGAGCGAGCAACGAGTCGGCCAGCTCGTAGCGTTGGCGGCCCAGCTCGTTCAGCGTGAGCGTGGCGCCATCGGTGGCGGTGATCAATCGGTCCACAGCGGTGAGCTGGTCGGCATCGGGGGTTCGTGCGCAGGCCATGAGCAGGGCGGCGAGTAGCAACGCCGAACCGGTGGTGCTGCGCATGCCTTGGGTCATTTGGTGATGAGCGCGAAGCCGGTGTAGGGGTGCAGGGCCTTGGGGATGCGGATGCCGTCGGGCCCTTGGTTGTTCTCGATCAGCGCGGCCACGATCCGTGCCAAGGCCAACGCGCTGCCGTTGAGCGTGTGGGCGAGGCGCGGCTTCTTGTTCTCGTCGCGGTAACGCAGTTTCAGGCGGTTGCTCTGGAAGGTCTCGAAATTGCTGATGCTGCTCACCTCGAGCCAACGCTGCTGGGCCGCGCTGTACACTTCCATGTCGTAGGTCATGGCGCTGGCAAAGCCCATGTCGCCGCCGCATAGCAGCAGCTGGCGGTATGGCAATTCGAGCGCGCGCAGCAGGCCCTTCACATGCTCCACCATCTCTTCGAGTGCGGCGTAGCTGTTCTCCGGCTTCTCCACGCGCACGATCTCGACCTTATCGAACTGATGCACGCGATTGAGGCCGCGCACATGAGCGCCATAGCTGCCGGCCTCGCGGCGGAAGCAAGGCGTGTAGCCCACGTTCCTGATCGGCAGGCGCTCGGGGTCGATGATCTCGTCGCGGTAGAGGTTGGTGATGGGCACCTCGGCCGTAGGGATGAGGTACAGGTCATCGACCGTTGCGTGGTACATCTGGCCTTCCTTGTCGGGCAGCTGGCCGGTGGCGAATGCGCTGGCGCTGTTCACCATGTGCGGCGGGATGATCTCGCGGTAACCGGCCTCAGTGGCCTTGTCGAGGAAGAAAGCGATGAGCGCGCGCTGCAAGCGAGCGCCTTGGCCGCTGTACACCGGAAATCCAGCGCCAGTGAGCTTCACGCCCAGATCCATGTGCAGGAAGCCATACTCCTCTCCCAGCTCCCAGTGAGGCTTGGCGTTGGCGCCCAGATCCGGGATGGCGCCTTCTTGCATCACTACGGTGTTGTCCTCGGGCGTCTTGCCGTTGGGCACCTTTTGATTAGGGGCATTGGGCAAGGTGACCAAGTGGTCACGCAACGCCTGCTCGCACGACTCGAGTTTCTCCTGCAAGGCCTGGATACCGCCCTTCAGCTCCGTGCTGCGCGCCTTGGCGGCTTCGGCTTCATCCTTCTTGCCAGTCTTCATCAGTTCGCCTACGCTTCGGCTGATGCTGTTCAACTCCGCTTGGCGGCCATCGAGCTCTGTCTGGGCGGCGCGGCGCGCATCGTCCAATTCCTTCACGCGATCCAGCGCTGCCTTGGCGTCGATGCTCCGCTTGGCCAAGCGCTGCTCGGCTTCTTCACGATTCTCTCGCAGGAAATTCAGTTCGAGCATGGTGCTTCTTCGTTCGGGATCAAAGGTATCGGTCAGGATGGCTGCGGCTTTTCACGCCGAAGCCCCTCCACCAGCGGCAGAAGGGCTTCGCACAGGGGTCCGGGGATAATGCTAGTCGGCTTGGGCGGCGGGCTCTACGCTCACCACGCTCCGATCGCCGCGCTTCTTCTCGAATTTCACGGTGCCGTTGACGAGAGCGAAGAGCGTGTGGTCCACGCCGATGCCCACGTTCTTGCCAGGGTGGTGCTTGGTGCCGCGCTGGCGCACGATGATGTTGCCAGCCACAGCCGCGCTGCCGCCGAAAATCTTCACACCGAGTCGCTTCGAGTGCGATTCGCGTCCGTTCTGGGTACTGCCTTCACCTTTCTTATGTGCCATGGCTATTGTGGCTTTTGATCACTCCGAGCGGAGTCGAGGAGTTATTTCTTCTTAGGGGCTGTTTTCTTGGCCGGGGCCTTCTTGGCAGCAGCCTTCTTGGCGGGCTTGGCTGCGGCGGCCGCCTTCGGCTCAGCGGCTTTCTTCACCTTCTTGGGCGCTTCGGCTACAACCGCCTTGGGCTTGGGAGCGGTGCTCTTGCTGGCATCGAACTTCTCGCCTTTGCCCAGGATCGCCTCGATCCACAGCTCGGTGAGGTACTGGCGATGGCCATTCAGCTTCTGGTAGCCCTTGCGACGCTTCTTCTTGAACACCAGCACTTTGTCGCCCTTCCCATGGCTCAGAACCTTGGCGGCGATGCGAACGCCTTCCACCTTGGGGGTGCCCACGCTCACGGTTTTGCCGTCGCTCACCAGCAGCACGTTATCCAACTCCACGTGCTTGCCTTCCTCGGCTTCGAGGCGATGCACTTTCAGCTTCTGGGCCTGCTCAACCTTGTATTGCTGGCCGGCGATGTTGACGATGGCGTACATGGGCTTTCCTGAGAATGGGGCGCGAAAGTAGGGCGATCGGGCGAATTCACAAGCGCCCTCCTCTTTCCCTTTGGCCCAGGCAGGTGAAGCTGGCAGCAAATCCCCATGGCCGCACCGCTGCGAAGGCTTGTTAAGCACCTGGCCGTTGGCGGAAGCCGCCGCTTAACATTGCCCCAATGGGACGCCGCGCCATCGGCACGTTGATGCTTCTGGCCACGTTGAGCGTGGTGGGCGTGGTGGTGACGCAGGTCATCTGGCTCCAGCAATCATCCGCGTACCGGAGCGAGCAGGTGGCGCTCAACCAGGAGCAAGCGGCGCAGCTCGACCTGCAGTTCAACGATCGGGTGGTGACGGCCCTGGGCGATGTCACCGAGCAGATCCTCACGATCAACAAGGACAGCACCGACCTGTACGATGCCGTGAAGCAGATGCGGCCCAACTACTTCGCGGTCACCATCAACGACACCCTGCACCCCTACTTGCTCGAGGCGCTGCTCCGCAAGGAGTTCAGCAGGCGGCACATCGAGGACGATTTCAGGTACGGCATCTACGACTGCTTCACCGACAGCATCGTGTATGTCAACTACGTCTCGCAGGACTCCCTTGCCAAGGATACACTGCCCAGCGATCAGCTCCCCAAGCTCGACAAGGACGGCCATTATTTCACCGTGTACTTCCCCAAACGGCGCAGCACCCTGCATGCTGAAGAGAGCAATACGGGCTGGACCTGGGTCTTCCCCACCGTGGTCACGCTCATCGTCTTCGGCTTCTTCGCGTACAGCGTGTGGGTGATCATGCGGCAGAAGCGGCTGAGCGAGATGAAGAACGACTTCATCGGCAACATGACGCACGAGCTGAAGACGCCCATCAGCACCATCGCCCTGAGCGCCGAGGTGCTCAGCGACCCGGGCATAGTGCAAGAGCCAGAGCGGCTGCGCGAATACGCGCGCATCATCCGCAGCGAGAACGAGCGGCTGCGCACCCAGGTGGAGCGCGTGCTGCAATTGGCCACCTTGGAGAAGGACACGATCAAGATGAAGCGCGAGGCGGTGGACATGCACCACGTGGCGAAAGCCGCCGCTGAGAGCATCAAGCTGCCTGCGCAAGAGCGTGGCATGCAGGTGGAACTGCATCTGGAGGCCGCGCAGAGCACGGTCACCGGTGATCGCGTCCATCTCACCAACGCCCTCTTCAACCTGCTCGACAACGCCGTGAAATACGGAAGGCCCGATACCACCATCGAGATCCGCAGCAGCCAGCGCGGCAACGAGCTGCTGCTCTCGGTGAAGGACCAGGGCATCGGCATCCGCAAGGAGGATCAGCGGCATGTGTTCGAGCGCTTCTACCGCGTGCCTACCGGCAACGTGCATGATGTGAAGGGCTTCGGGCTTGGCCTGCATTACGTGCAGCAGATCGCCCTGGCCCACGGCGGCGGCGCCAGCGTGCGCAGCGAGTTGGGCAAAGGCAGCATGTTCACCTTATCACTCCCATTGAACCAGACAGCATGAGCGACAAACCCACCATCCTCTTGGTCGAGGACGACCAGAACCTCGGCTTCGTGGTGCAGGATGCCCTGAAGCGTCAGGGCTATGCGGTGCATCTGGCGCGTGACGGCAAAGAGGGCCTGAAGAAATTCAACGAGCACCCCTACGACCTCTGCGTGCTGGATGTGATGCTGCCCGGCAAGGACGGCTTCAGCCTTGCGGAGGACATCCGCCTGGTGAATGCGTTGGTGCCCATCGTCTTCCTCACCGCCAAGAGCCAGACCGACGACCGCATCGCGGGCTTCAAGGCCGGCGGCGACGACTACCTCACCAAGCCCTTCAGCCACGAGGAACTGCTGCTGCGCATCGAAGCCATCCTGCGCCGCACCATGGGCAAGGGCGACGATGCCCGCGAGCGCGAGCGCTTCGAACTGGGCGACTTCACCTTCGACTACCGCAACCTCACCCTGAGCCACCCGAACGAGGAACGCAAGCTCACGCGCAAGGAGGCCGATGTGCTGCGCCTGCTCTGCCTGCACGCCGAACAGGTGCTGCCACGCGAACTCGTGCTCAATATGGTCTGGGGCGACGACACCTACTTCCTTGGTCGCAGCCTCGATGTCTTCATCAGCCGATTGCGCAAATACCTGAAGCCCGATCCCAAGCTGCAGATCGTGAATGTGCACGGCGTGGGCTTCAAGCTCGTAGTGGATAAAGGCTGACAGAAGCCCGGATCCAGGTGAGGCGCGGCCACCGCAAGCGTCTTCGCCCGTCCGTGCTGCAATCGTCACCTTCGCCCCCATGCCCGGCACCCTGCTCGCCATCGGATGGTTCGCGCTGCTGCTCTTCGCGATGCGGCGCGTGCCCTTCTTCCGCGATGCACCGGGCTTGCCGATGCGCGTGATCGCCGGGCTCTTCGCCGCGAAAGTGCTGGCCGGAACAGCCGTGTGGGCCGTGTACACCTATGCCTACCCCGACCGCGCCACCGCCGACATCTTCAAATACTTCGATGACAGCAGCGTGCTGCACGGCGCCCTCTTCACCAGCCCGGGCGACTACCTGCGCATGCTCCTCGGCATCGGCAACGACACGCCCTGGTTCACCGACACCTATTACAGCCGGATGAACCATTGGGTGCGCCGCTGGGACTCCGGACTGCACAACGATGCGCACACCATGATCCGCTTCAATGCTGCACTGCGTCTCGTCTCCTTCGGCCATTACCATGTGCATACGGTGTTCGCTGCAGCGGTGAGCCTGACAGGAGCCGTGGCCCTGTATCGCGCGCTGGAGCCCATGGTCGCGCATGCGCGCCGCGGGTTGGCGATCACGGTCTTCCTCTGGCCTAGCGCTCTTTTCTGGAGCAGCGGCGTATTGAAGGAGTGCCTCCTCATGCTGGGCATGGGCCTGTTGTTCCTCGCGGCCATCGGGCCATGGCAGCGCGCATTCACGTTGCGCCGCTTCGTTGCGCTTGCCCTCGGTGCCGCGCTCATGCTGCTGGTGAAGGCCTACGTGCTGCTCTGCCTCGTGCCGCCATTGATCGCATTTGCCTGGTGCCGCCACGCGCCGGGCCGCGCAGCACTGAAATTCCTCATCGTGCATGCCGCTTTCATTGGTGCTGCGCTTCTCATCGGCCCCCGGGTGCCGCAAGCCGATGCGCTCCATGCGCTCACGATGAAGCAAAGCGACTTCATCGGCCTCACGCGCGAAGTGCCCACGGGCAGCTACATCGACCTGCCGGTGCTGGAGCCGACGGCTTGGAGCTTCGCGCGCCATGCGCCGCACGCACTCGCCAATGCCTTCCTCAGTCCGTTCGCCGTGCTGGCCAATGGGCCGCTCGCGTGGATGGGCGCAGCCGAGAGCTTCATGCTCGTGGCGTTGCTGGTGCTTGCGCTCTGGCGCCGCCGCGCGTGGAAGAGCATGAATGTATCCGCTGTGCTATTCGCGCTCGCCTTCATCCTTCTGCTATCGCTCTTGATCGGATGGACGGTGCCCGTGGTGGGCGCGCTGGTGCGCTACCGTGTGCCCATGCTGCCCTTCGTCGGCCTGCTCGCCCTCTTGCTCGTGGATCCCGCGCGCCTTCCTTCGCGTATCCGCCAAATGATCGCTCCATGAATCGTTCGCTCCTGCTCACGTTCGTGCTCATCGCTGCTTGCGGCTATCGCGACCGCGAGGCCGATGTGGTCGTCCACAACGCCGTTATCCACTCGCTCGATGGCATGGACTCCGTGCATCAGGCCATGGCGATCAAGGATGGGCGGATCATCGAGCTCGGGCCGGAGCAACAGATCCGCAACCGCTACCGCGCCAAGCAGACCTACAACGCTGCCGGCCAGCACATCTATCCCGGCTTCGCCGATGGGCATTGCCACTTCTACGGCTATGGGCTCAACAAGCAGAAGGTCGATCTGCAAGGCGCGCGCGATTGGGACGAGGCGGTCGCGCGCGTGGAAGCCTTCGCAAAAGCGCATCCAGGCAGCGATTGGATCCTTGCGCGCGGCTGGGACCAGAACCGCTGGCCGGTGAAAGAGTATCCCGACAACACGCGGCTCAATGCACTCTTCCCGGATCGGCCGGTACTGATGCAACGCATCGATGGCCACGCTGCCGTGGTGAACCAAGCCGCCTTGGGCGCGGTGGGCTTGGATCCCGAAAAGGCCATTGAGGGCGGCTTGATGCTGAAGCGCGATGGCCGATTCACCGGCGTGCTCATCGACAATGCGGTGCAGTTGTTTCAGCCCATCATGGAGCAGGCATCCGAAGCCACCAAGCGGCAGGCGCTCCTCGATGCCCAGCGCGATTGCTTCGCCGTGGGCCTCACCATGGTGCACGATGCCGGCCTCGATCCAGGCACCATCGACCTGATCAAGCGCATGCACGAAGAAGGCAGCTTGAAGATGCGCGTGTACGCCATGGTGAGCGACTCGGCGCCCTACCTGGAGCATTTCGCGCGGAGCGGGGCCATCACCACCGATCGCCTCAGCGTGCGCAGCGTCAAGGTGTACGCCGATGGCGCATTGGGCTCGCGCGGCGCTTTGCTGAAGGAGCCGTACTCCGACATGCCGCATCATCACGGACTGCAGCTCGCATCGCGCAACCACTTTGAACATGTGGCGCGATGGTGCGATGCGCACGGCTTCCAGATGAACACGCACTGCATCGGCGACAGTGCCAACAAGCTGCTGCTCGATGTGTATGCCCAAGTGCTCGGAGGGGCCAACGACAAACGCTGGCGCATCGAGCACGCGCAAGTGGTGAGCGCAAGCGATCGCGGCCTCTTCGCACGGTACAGCATCATCCCCAGCGTGCAGCCCACGCACGCCACCAGCGATGGGCCATGGGCCGGCGATCGCTTGGGCGAAGCCCGCGTGGCGGATGCCTACGCCTACGATGCCCTGCGCAAGGCAATGGGCATCGTGGCGCTCGGCACCGACTTCCCTGTGGAGGGCATCGATCCATTGCAGACTTACCGCAGCGCGGTGCTCAGGCAAGCCGCTGACGGATGGCCCGAAGGCGGCTATCAAATGTCGAATGCGCTGAGCCGCCGCGATGCGCTCATGGGCATGACCATTTGGAACGCACTGGCGGCATTCCGCGATAACGAGCTGGGCACTTTGGAAGTGGGCAAGCGCGCCGACTTCACCGTGGTGAACGCCGACTTGGAGAAGGCCTCACCTGAAGCGCTGCGCCTGGCTAAAGTGGTGGCGACCTGGATTGAAGGCGAGAAGGTTTTCGGGAAGTAGGGCCCCACACCCCATCACATTCGCGTGAAACTCTCTCAAGAGTGCGACTAGCCGAGGGCGCGAGTGACCGCCCGCCAAGACCCGTTACCGCAATTTGGCCGGGCACTTCGGGACAGCCGACTCCAAAAGCATGAGGGTCTTGATTGCCTAACTTCGCCTACAACACGTTGACCAATGATGCACATCATTGCTACTAAGCACTGCCACGCACCGAATGTATGCGCAAGGCTGACACGCTATTGGAACGCCGCCCGGCCAGTGGCAATATGGTTGATCGTGTGCCATCTCACTTTCACTCCGGCCATTTTGCAAGGTCAATCCGCTGGCAACTGCCATACGCAAGATCAGATTGAGGCCGAATCATGGATGATGCCGGATAGCTTGTTCTGCATTCACCCGAAGTGGACCTACCCTGACACTTCCTTTGGCTACCAGAGCATGCCCATCTCAGTGGTCAAGCTTTGGTTCCATTTCCTGCGACCGCAGGATGGGAGCGGAATACATGCCGGTGACCAAGGAGCGAATTCAGCGGCTCATGTGGC
>DAORNP010000019.1:19487-38309 GCA_035441065.1 Flavobacteriales bacterium
GATTCTCGCATTTGCAGAATCCAACTGTGGAGGTGAGCGATACGATTCCTGTCATTCAGGATTCGCGCTTGCGCTTTAGTCTGGAGGGAATCACCTATCACGATAGTGCGATTTTCGACACGCTCACAGGATATTCGTTCTACCACGGCCAATGGATCAACAACATGTTCGGAGGTGATATCGTCCACTTTGTACATGTGTATTTCTTCCAAGTGGATTCCATGACACCCGCTGGCATCATGGCATCATCCGGTGGAGTGTCCCAGTACCAGCAAGGGCAGTTCATCATAATGGTCAATTATGGTCTCACCGGCAGCGACGATCTCTTCTGCCATGAATTAGGCCATCTGTACAATAGGGCACCTCTAATAACCTGTGAGCAACTTCCTGTTGCACGATCTTGACATGGCCGGTTGCACTGGATCTATTTGAGGCCATGAAGCACCAACCGCACAAAGGCCTGTTCGATGAGCAGGACGTACTGGCCAAGCTCAACGCGCTGAACGATCTGCTGCCTCGACTTGGGCGCATGATCGATTGGGAAGCGTTCCGCCCTGTGTTGGAGAAGGCGTTCCCCGCGCATGACCCGAGCAAGGGCGGGCGCCCGGCATACGACCGCGTGATGCTGCTGAAGGTGCTTGTGCTGCAGCGCATCTACGACCTGAGCGACGATGCGGCGGAGTTCCAGATCAACGACCGGCTCAGCTTCCGGCAGTTCCTCGGGCTGGAGCTCCAGCACCGCGTGCCCGACGCCAAGTGCATCTGGCACTACCGCGAGCAATTGCGCAAGGCCGAGGTCTTCGACGCGCTCTTCGACGCCTTCGTTGAGCGCATCGAAGCGGCCGGGCTGCTGCTCAACCAAGGCAAGATCGTCGACGCCACCATGGTGAAGGCGCCCGTGCAGCGCAACAGCCGCGAGGAGAACGAGCGCATCAAGCAAGGCAAGGCCCCGCGCGGCTGGAGCCCCAGCAAGGCACGGCAGAAGGACATCGACGCGCGCTGGGGAAGCAAGCACGGCAAGCACCACTTCGGCTACAAGAACCATGTGAAGGTTGACCGCCACAGCAAGCTGATAGACAACTTCGTGGTGAGCCCCGCCAACATGCACGACAGCCAGGCCCTGCCCGACCTGGCCGAGGACTGCGACGCCGGGCAGCAGTACCTGGCCGACAGCGCCTACGGCACGCCTGTCAACCATGAAGCCATGCGCGAGCTGGAGATCAGCCTGCAGGCCGTGGAGCAAGCACGGCGCAACAAGCCGCTCACCGAGCATCAGCGACTGTGGAACAAAGTGCGCAGCCGCGTGCGCGCCCGTGTGGAGCACGTCTTCGGGCACATGACCATGTGCATCAAGGGCCTCAACATCCGCTGCCGCGGACTGGACCGCGCCCATGCGCAGATCGCCATGGCCAACCTCACCTACAACTTCCAGCGCGTGCTATACCTCAACCGCAACGCCATGGGGAACGTGTGACCTGACGCGTAAAGAATGAGCGCGAAAGCCGCCTTTAAGCGTTGAAATCAGAATCAGATGAACTCGCCGAACCTTCAACTCAGCAACCGCGCGGCAAGGCCGGGGTTGATAGAGGTGCCCAATGCTCAAAACCAATTCCCAGAAAACAACCCCTCCCACCAGGGCATCATCATCCTTAGCGACGCCACCATTGAAAACGCCCGTGAAGCGATCAGCACGTGGGGCGATGGCTGGGACACCTTCGGCGGCGTGGTGCGCGCCACCAACACGGTCTTCAAGAA
Organism: Flavobacteriales bacterium; assembly: GCA_035441065.1. GTDB lineage: Bacteria > Bacteroidota > Bacteroidia > Flavobacteriales_F > PHOS-HE28 > PHOS-HE28. The sequence continues at coordinate 21,243 of DAORNP010000019.1, forward strand.
TTGCCGGCGTTCCGCACAGTTCATGGCCTATCAGAACACCATCAACGGGCAACCCTACCGTAACCACAGCTATTTCACGGGTTGCACCTTCACGGTGGACAACGCCTACCGCGGCGGCGATGACTTCTATGCGCATGTGAGCCTGTGGAAGGTGGATGGCATCACCTTCGATGCCTGCGCGTTCGAGAATCTGCAGACCACCGTGACGGAAAGCCACAAGCGCGGGCACGGCATCATCAGCATCGATGCCAGCTACACCGTGGATGGCATCTGCGCCGTGATGCCCCCGGATGGCACCTTCTGCCACGAGAACGACCTTACACGCAGCCGCTTCACCGGCCTTGACCATGGCATCAACGCCCGCAACGCCACCACCGCGCGCGGCTTCATCGTGCGCGGCGCGCTGTTCGAGGACAACATCTGCGGCGTATATGCCGCTGGCGTGACGGGCTTCCAGGTGGTGCATAACGTGTTCGACCTTGGGGGTAGTGAGGCGACAATGACGAACTTGGAAGAAGCGCTATGGGAGAATCGGCACCGCGCTGTCTTCAGCACCAATAGCTGGGGCTTCGCCATCGACGACAATGTGCTGAACCAGCGCGGGCCACATGTCGAGACGGAAGGCATCGTGGTGGGCTATTCGCGTGACCACAACGATCTGGTGTTCCGCAACACGGCCAGCGGCTTGGAGCGCGCCTACATCGGCGAGGGCCTCTGCGCCGACCTTGACGAATCGTACACCATGCTTCGTGGACTGCAATTCATCTGCAACGAGAACGATAGCAATAGCCAGAATTTCTGGAGCAGAAAACTTGTGAGTGCTGACTTTGACGAACAGGATGAGCACACCATCCGCACCAACCAAGGCGACTATTACCGCCCGGCGGATAACACCTTCGACCAAGTGCCCGGCCCCGAAGGCGTCTCGGACTACGAGGTGACCACGGAGAACGGCAACATTACCTATTGGCACCGGAATAGCGGGGCCTATGAGCCGCTGCATGTGCGCCAGAGCGTGGTGCCGCCCACCTACCTCGGCCCTGCGATCTCCACGCAGATCCCGCCGAACCATTGCGCGAGCAAAGTGCTGGCCGCCATTCCATACGATGAGAATCACGAGAGCGGCATGATGCTCCAACCCATCGTGGATTATTTGTTGGCCGAGAAACTCGCGTACGGCAACACGCGCTACCTGTTCGAGCAGTTGATTGATGGCGGCAGCACCGACGAGGTGGTGGGCGAGATCACGGCCGCGTGGCCGCAGGACGCTTGGAACCTGCGCGACTACCTGCTCAGCTTGAGTCCCTACTTAAGCGTGGCTTCGCTGAAAGAAGCCATGGATAAGCAGTGGTTCCCCGATGCCATGCGCGCTGAGATCTGCATCGCTAATCCCGATGCTACAAAGAAGGAGGGCTTCCTGGACTGGCTCCGGAACGAATGCCTCTACCCCCTACCGGAGTACATGCTCGCAAGCATCGTGGCGAGTTGGGAGTCGCAGACCTACCGCACCGCATTGGAAGCCGAGATGGCGCACCACCATGCGGAGATGAGCCAGGCCGCCAACCTGCTCCTTCACCGGCACCATTGGGATGAGGATGGCGCGCAAGCGCATGAATTGCGGGATGTCTGGCAGAATTTGCGCACGCCCGCCGCACGTTACGCCGAGGCAATCGCTTGGATGGACGAAGGCGATTGGGAAAAAGCAGATGATGTGATCCGGCACATCCCGGACGAGCACGACCTGAAGGCGCCCGGGATGCTAGAGCGCCAGCGCATGCGCGACTACATCGCGGTCCTTGCTGCAGCGAAAGCCGATGGCCGAAGTGAGGCGCAACTGACCACTGGCGAGGTGGAGGATTTGCAGGGGCTAGTGGTTGACGCGCATGACCGGCCCGCCACATGGATCAGCAACTTGCTGTGCTTCCACTACCAGATCTGCCGCGCGCCGCTCACGGGTGGTTCAATAGGTGGGCCGAAGGCGAACCGTCAGCACCCTGCACCTTCCGTCGCTGGCACCACCATGGGCTTGCTCTCGGTGCATCCCAATCCCGCCAGTACATGGGCCGCTGTTGACTACGACCTGATGGCAGATCCGGAAGATGCGGCAATCATCTTACGCGATATTTCTGGACGTGTGGTCCATAGAACCAGATTGAGCGACCGAAGACGACAGTTGGCACTGGATACACGTGCAGTATCATCGGGGAGCTACACCATCTGCCTGATCAACGCGGGTCGCGAACTGGTCACAGAGAAACTCGTCATTCGCCAATGAGATTCAGCCGCCTAGTGCGGCTGATACCTTCACTCGCTGGACTAACGGCAGCGAGCGATGCGTGGCCGCAGGAACCGTTTGGTCTCGACCTGAACTTCAGAACCCAAATAGAGGTTCAGAATGTGAACTCAGTACTGCCGCTACAAGATGGCAGGTTGTTGATCTCCGGGCGCATCAGATTCCCGGGCGATTCCTTTGATCGCGGCAGTGCAAGGCTCTTGGCCAACGGGCTGCAGGACCTCAGCTTCCCGACCTTTCCACTAACCAATGGTGGAGGCAAGCTCACCAAGTGGCAGGATCGCAGCTACGTGAGCCTGAGCGCTACCGTGAGGCGCCTTGATCCTGAAGGGCTAATCGACCCCGCGTTCTTGGACATGAATCAAGCCCCCTACTTCAGTTCGTTCCAAGGCGGCGACTACCATGTGTTCCCCGATGGCCGTGTGGTCCTGGGGGGGCGGCATATGCTGAGCGATACGGTGCGCGGCTTCGTGGGCCCGCACTGCCTCACCTGGTTCAGCAACGAGGGCTATCTGGACACCACCCGCACGCACCGGCCCTGCAACGGCGTGCTCACCACCATGAAGGAGCTGCCCAATGGGCAGTTCATCGGCTCGGGCAGCATGGGCACATGGGATGGCCAGTCGGTTGGCCGCATCATCCGCTTCAACGCCAATGGCTCATTGGACCCGAGCTTCCAAGCCAATGTCGTTTGGGGCACGGCGTACAGTTTTCTGCCGATGGCCGATGGCCGTATTTACGCGGGCGGGAATTTCCGGATCGAAGGGCTGCCGGACACCTTGAACCTGGTGCGCTTCATGCCGGATGGATCATTGGATCCTGAATTCAACTATTCCGGCCGCTACCGTTACACCGATTCACTGTATCCGAACAACGCTCCGAAAGGCTACGTGTTCGATATCGAGCCATTGCCATCTGGCCAACTCATTGTAACCGGCGCGTTTGCTCACGTCGATGGAGAGGCGCGCGGCAGCATCGCTCTAATCGATTCGCTGGGAAACCTGCTCGAGGAGCATTTCGCTGATTGTGGCACCGACGGATACTTTTATCAGCCGAATACGGCTTTCCCTCCGGTGAGCTACCACAGAACCATCGCAGGAATCACCCCCGCCCCTGACGGCCAGTACTACATCTGGGGCGCCTACCACGGCTATGATGATGGCACCACCAACGACACCCTGCAGCGCATGGTGAGCCGCTTGCATGGGTTCAATTTGGGGGTGCAGGAGGTGGAGCGAACGCACGTGCGGGTGTACCCCAACCCTGCGCACGACAACGTCACGATCGAGACAACGGAATACCTGCCCGGTGCGGTGGTGGTGGTGCGCGATGCATTGGGCCGCGTGGTGCTGCAGAAGGCTCAGACCAGCCAAGTGACCCACCTTTCAACACGAACACTCTCCGATGGAATCTACAGCATCCAACTCCTCACCGCCGATCGGCCGGTGGCCAGCCAGCGCTTGCTCATCTACCGGTGAAACGAGCGCAGCAAATGGTTAAGGAGGTGCTTACAATCTGCCTCAGCTCATCACCTTCGCCAGCAACTCTCTCAATAGCTCACCGTGATCGGCGCCGTCGCCGCCCAATCCTTTGCTGCGCAGATCGCATGCGCGCAGATGCCGCTGAGCCTCCACGATCCTCGCTAGCGGGTAGTTCCGTGCCTGGGTCAAGTAATCCTTGAGGAAATAGGGATTCACCTTCAGCGCAGCAGCCAACTCCGGTTGCGGCTTGCCGTGCATGGCATGCACGATGGCCAGCTTGCTGAAGTAGGTGTTGAGGAAGCCCACGGTGAGCACCAGCGGGTTCTCCTTCGGGTTGCTGGCGAAGTGATTGGCGATGCGCTGGGCCTTGGCGGCATCGCGCATGCCGATGGCGTTCTGCAGCTCGAACACATTGTAATCCTTGCTGATGCCCACGAAACGCTGGATCACATCGCTGGTGATGGCGCCGCCCTCCTCGGTGACCAGACAGAGCTTCTCCACCTCCTTCACGGCTTTGGCCAGATCACTGCCGAGATGGCTGGCCAGCAATTGCGCCTCGGTGGAGCCGAGCTTGCGCTTCTGGCTCTTCGCGAAGCCCATGAGCACCTCGGGAAGCTTCTCTTCGCGCACCTTGTCGCTGGTGAGCACGGCAGCGCCGCCCTTCACTGCGGTCTTCAGGATGCTCTTGCGCCCATCGATCTTCTTGTGCTTGTAGCAGAGCACCAGCACAGTGGTGTGCGTGGGCCTGGCCAGATAGGGCTCCAGCTTCTCCACCTGATCAATGCGCCATGCCTGCAGCTCGCGCACCACCACGAGCTGGCGCTCGGCCATCATCGGGAAGCGCAGGCAGGCATCCTTCACTTGATCGGGATCGGTGTCGCGGGCATAGAGGATGCTCTGGTTGAAATCACGCTCATGGTCCTGCAGGGCCAGGCGCTCCACTTCCTCCGCGATGCGGTCGATGAAGAAGCCCTCCTCTCCGTGCAGGATGTACACCGGACGGAAGGTGCCGGCGCGCAGCTCGGTCATCAGCTTCTTGTACTCGTCGGTGGCGGAGGCTGCCATGGCCTATTCGAACCTGAGGTGCTTCACGCTCCGTCCCCCATTGATGATCTCACGCAGGCTCTCGATGCCAACGCGGATGTGCGTCTCCACGAAACCGGTGGTCACCTTGGCATCGCTGGCGCTGGTCTTCACGCCCCAGGGCACCATGGGCTGGTCGCTCACGAGCAGCAATGCGCCGGTGGGAATCTCGTTGGCGAATCCGGTCATGAAGAGCGTGGCGGTCTCCATGTCGATGGCCATGGCACGCAGTATCCGCAGCTTCTCCTTGAAGGCCTCGTCATGCTCCCACACGCGACGGTTGGTGGTATACACCGTTCCGCTCCAGTAGTCGAGCTCCATATCGCGTATCACGTGGCTCACGGCGCGGTGGATCATGAAACTGGGCAGTGCCGGCAGCTCCGGCGGGAAGTAGTCGGTGCTGGTGCCTTCGCCACGGATGGCCGCGATGGGCAGCACGAGATCGCCGAGCTGATTCTTCTTCTTCAGGCCGCCGCATTTACCGAGGAAGAGCACCGCCTCAGGATTCACAGCGCTCAGCAGGTCCATGAGCGTGGCTGCGTTGGGGCTGCCCATTCCGAAGTTGATCATGGCCATGTCCTCGGCCACCGCCACCTTCATCGCCTTGTCCTTGGCCACCACGGCGGCGCCGGTGAGCTGGCAGAAGATGTCGATATAGTTGTCGAAGTTGGTCAGGAGCACATGCTTCTTGAAGTCGGCCACCTCCACGCCGGTGTAGCGTGGCAGCCAATTGCTGACGATCTCTTCTTTGGTGCGCACTTTTGCGGGGATGGGCGATACGGGAACACCGGCATTGGCGCTACCCGACCACGGCGTCAAAACTAGGCATGGCAGCGAAGGCCCGCAGGTATTCGATGCCATTCGCCGCCAATGGGTGGCGCTGCAGCCCGAAGAATGGGTGCGACAGCACTTCATCAACTACCTGGTAAACGACAAGGGTTGCCCCGCGTCGCTGATCGCCGTGGAGCGCGCCCTCACGCTGAACGGGCTGAGCAAGCGCGCCGACATCGTGGTGCATGCCGCTGACGGAAGGGCCGTGGCACTGGTGGAATGCAAGGCGCCCGGCGTGCGGATCTCGCAGGCCGTGTTCGAGCAGGCCGCGCGCTACAACAGTGTGTTCAAGGTGAAGTGGCTGCTGGTCACCAATGGCCTGCAGCACTATTGCTGCCGGGTGGATGCCTCCAAGCACAGCGTCGATTTCGTGGTGGATATCCCGGACCACGCCGGTCTGTGCGCGCCATGAACGGCGATACATTCGCGTGCTGCCTGAGCGCACCAGCGCGGTGGCGCAACGCATGCTGATCCGCTACGCACTGCTCTCCGTTATTGCGATCGCGCTTTCCACTTCGGCACAAGAGGCGCGCACAACAACGGTGAAGACCAAGATCGACCTCCTGCTCGACCATCACCTGAGCCAGCCGCACGATGCCAATGCCTTCATCGACCTTTTCATACACGGTCGCGCCAGCGCAGTCGAAGCAACGGTGCAGGCGCATGGCGGCATCGTGAAGATGAGCATGGCCAGGCGCGTGAGCGTGCGCATGCCCGTGGCTAACGTGCGCGCGCTGGCTGCCGACCCTGCTGTTGAGCGCTTCGAGTGGGGTGGCGACCGGATGACCTTCCTCGGTGATAGCATGCGCGTGAAGGCGCGCGTGAACCAAGTGCATGCGGGGCTCGCCCCTTTGCCCCAGGGCTACGATGGAACAGGTGTGGTCATGGGCTTCATCGACGACGGCCTCGGGATCGACCACCCGGACTTCAAATTGCCCAACAACACCACACGTGTGCTGAACTATTGGGACCAGAGCATGAGCGGCTCCGGCGCGCCGCCCGAATTCGGCTATGGCCGTGAGTGGACCAAGGCGCAGATCGATGCGGGGCAGATCACGGCCGATTTCAACGGATCGGTGCATGGCAGCACGGTGGCAGGCACCGGTGCTGGTGATGGCAGCGCGAATGGCCGTCACAAAGGCGTGGCCCCCGGGGCCGACCTCATCGTGGTGCGATACAGCAGTGCAGGCGGCGGGGATTTCCGCGCGCGTGTGGCCGATGCGGTGAAGTACATCTTCGACCGCGCCGATGCCGCTGGCAAGCCTGCCGTGGTGAACGCGAGCCTGGGCACCTATAGCGGATCGCATGACGGCAAGGACGCCGCCGCGCTCTTCATCGACAGCTTGATCGCCGCGCGGCGCGGGCGTTTCATGGTGTGCGCCGCCGGTAACAGCGGATCGCAGTTCCCCTACCATGTGCGCCACAACGTGGGCAGCGATACCACCTTCACCTGGTTCACCACCAACGCCAATGGGCCGCAGTTCAATGTCTTCCCATACCCGAACATGTTCTTCGAGTTGTGGGCCGATATCGACGATTTCCAGAACGTGCAATACGCCATCGGTGCTGATCGCGTAACGCCAAGCCTGCAATTCCGTGGCAGGACCGGTTTCCAGAACCTTGCGCAGAACATGGGCACCACCATCACGGAGCCGCTGGTGGGCCTCAGCGGCAACACGCTCGGCACCGTTGAGTTCCTTGCGCTGCCGCGCGGCGAGCAGGTGCAGATGCAGATTCGCATCGCATCGCCCGATAGCGCCGACTACCTCTGGCGTTTCATGACCACCGGCACGGGCACCTGCGACATCTGGACGCTCACCACGGTGACGGCCACCAGCAATGTGATCGGTCCTACACTCGCGGCACCGCTCGGCCTGCCCTTTCCAACCGCCGCGGAGTATCCGGCCATGGCGCATTACGTGCAGCCGGACATGAACTCGCACATCGTTGATAGCTGGGCCTGCTCGCCACGCACGCTCACCACCGCCAATTATTGGAACCAGACGCAATACCAGCCCTGCGCCGGCAACTACATCAACGCCCCGATAGACCCGTACACCATCAGCAGCGGCAGCAGCATGGGCCCCACGCGCGACAACCGGTACAAGCCCGACATCGCAGCACCAGGAGATGTGACCATGGCCGCAGCACCATTGGCCATCATCGACAACTGGACGAGCACCAACGCGGACAAGATGGACGAGCTGTGCATGCACGTGCGTAACGGTGGCACCAGCATGGCCAGCCCGGTAGTGGCTGGCGTGGCCGCGCTCTACCTGCAGAAATGCCCCAACGCCGATTGGCAGCAGATCCGTGAAGCCATCATCAGCACAGCATGGGGCGATGCGCTCACCGGGACCCTGCCGAACCACTCCTTCGGTTACGGGCGTGTGCATGCCTTCAATGCGCTGACCACCTCAAACCTGCCGCCTGTGACCATCAGCGCAAGTGCTAACGAAATGTGCTCCAACGGCAGTGTTGAAGTGAGCGCGCCCACCGGATATGACGCCTACCTCTGGAGCAACGGTTCCACGGACAACCCCACGAGCTACACCGGCTCCGGCCCGCTCACGGTAACTGCCACCACCGCGCCGGGGTGCGCGAGCAGCAACGCGCTCTCCTTCAATCTGCTGCCCGCGCCGCCCACGCCCGCCATCAGCGTCGATGGCTCCTTGCTCACCAGCACTTCGGGCCCCAGCTACCAGTGGTACCTCAATGGCTTCCCGCTTGACGGGGCCACAGGGCAGAGCCTCTGGGCGCCGCAAGTGGGCGACTATACCGTGGAGCACACCGCTGCCAATGGATGCAGTGCCATGAGCGCACCTGTGAATCTGATCACATTGGCATTGTCCGATGCAACGATGCAAGGATTCGCGGCGTGGCCTTCACCAACGCGCGACGATATCACCGTGCAGTTGCCATCGGGCATCGCGGGCGATGTGCGCATCGAGCTCTACGATGCCGGTGGCCGCCTGTGGTTGCAGCATCAGCGCGCAGCAGCGCTGCAACTCGTGGTGCCGATGGAGTCGCTGGCACCGGGCACCTATCAGCTGCTTGTGCATGGGGCGCAAGCGAGCTGGGCCACACGCGTGCTGCGCATGCCGTGAGGAGGGGCTCACTCGCTTTACGTATTGTCCAGCTCACTGTAGCCATCGTTGCGATAAGCAACCGTGCCACTTTGGAATAGCCGGCCATTCTGCAGAGCACCTTACGATTCGTCGGGTGCCGGAATCAGAACGAAGGGCAACCCGTCACGCGGATCCGCCCCCGGAAGACGCGCTGCTTGTAGATGAAGGGGAAGCGCCACGAGGTGTAGTAGCGCGACCGCCGAGCCGGTGCAGCACTCACGGCACCGGCGTCTTTCTCTATCCAACAGCGCTCGTCATCCTCAGGAGGTTGTATCACATGATAGGCTTGGTCCTTGGCTCCGCTTGAGGGGAGCTGCTCCGTTGCAGCCGGGGCCATTGGCTCGTGTTGCGCATGTGCACTGGCGATGCTCAGCGCCGCCAAGGCAGCGAAGGCACCGCGCAGCAGATCGCGCGGCAACTCGGACAGGGGTTTCAGGTCGGGCTGCACCTGGTCGATGCGGAACTGGCCGCAGGTTTCCGGATGCTGCTTGAACCACGTGAGCATGGCGGGCCGCTCCCATGAGGTGAAGTCGATCACCGGCTTGGCGCATGATTCACAGAACCGGGTGCCATCGGCCATGGGGCGCATAGCATCCCATTGCTGGTTGCACTTTACACGCATGCCGCGCACGGACTTGGTGGTGAGAGATGCGTTGCTCATGCGGGTCGCGAACAAGACGTCCGCATCTGTGAATGGATGCCGCGCGCATCCGGCTAACTTGGCGGGGCCAATCATCACCCATGCGCTGCATCGCACTGCTCATCACCCTCTTCGTCGCAACCGCTTCGTTCGCCCAATCGGCCCAACGTTATGCGCGTGCCCGCATCGCCCTTGATTCACCAGCGGGTGGCATGCAGCAACTTGCAGCGTTGGGCCTGGCCATCGACCATGCTGCAATTGAGGCTGGCGTCGCCGTCACCGCCGAGCTCTCGGAAGAAGAACTTTCCCTTGCCAGGGCGCACGGCTTCCCTGTGCAGGTGCTCATCGACGATGTGAGCGCGTTCTACCGCGCACGCAGCCTTGAGCCGGCACCTGCTCATCGCGGCGGAGGCGAGGCCTGCAATGCACCCGACACCTGGCCTGAGCCGAGCAACTGGCAACTAGGCAGCATGGGCGGCTTCTTCACCTTGGATGAACTGAATAATCAGCTCGATGCCATGCGCGTGGCTTTCCCGCAGCTGATCACGGCGAAGGAGAGCATCGGCGCCGGGCACGAGGGAAGGCCGATCTATATGGTGCGCTTGAGCAACAATGCGGACACTGATCAGGACAGGCCGGAGCTGCTGTACACCGCCTTGCACCACGCGCGCGAGCCGGTGAGCGCATCGCAGCTCATCTACTTCCTCTGGCACTTGCTGGAGAATTACGGCAGCGAAGCCGAAGCCACCTACGTGCTCGACCACTTCGAGCTGTATGTGGTGCCATGTCTGAACCCAGATGGTTATGCGTACAATGAAACAACCGACCCTGATGGCGGAGGCATGTGGCGCAAGAACCGCCGCGTGAACGGCAACGGCGTCTTCGGTGTGGACCTGAACCGCAACTACGCATTGGGCTGGGCGCTCGACAACCAAGGCTCATCGGGCAATCCCAACAGCGATGTGTACAGAGGCCCTTCCGCGTTCAGTGAGCCGGAGACACAGGCCATCCGCGACCTCTGCGAAGCGCATGCGTTCCGCTTCGCGCTCAACTACCATGCGCATGGGAACCTCTTCATCTATCCATGGGGCTACGGTTACGGCATTTACACGCCAGACAGCGCGCAATTCGTGGAGGGCGCGCTCACCAGCACCCGCGACAACCGCTACCGCTTCGGCACGGCCGACCAGACCGTGTTCTACGTGGTGAATGGAGGAAGTGACGATTGGATGTACGGCGAGCAGCAGTCCAAGCCGAAGATCTTCTCCTGCACGCCCGAATGCGGTGGCCCGGCGGATTGGTTCTGGCCACCGGCGTGGCGCATCGCGGAGATCGGCCGCGAGAACCTGCGCCAGAACCTGCGCGCAGCCGAGCTCTGCGGCGTGATGGGAAAGACCACCGACCGCTCACCCGCCTACCTGCTCACGAACAACGCACACGCGCGATTCACCATCAAGCGGATCGGATTGGAGCCAGGGCCACTGACAGTGAGCATTGAGCCAGTGGCCAACATCGCCAGCGTTGGTGCACCCATCACCTACACCGGCCTGATCGATCTGGAAGAGCGGCTCGACTCAATCGCCCTGCAGATCAGCCCCGGCCTGCAGATCGGCGACGAAGTGGCCTACGATATCGTGGTGAGCAACGGCGCCTTCGCCTGGCGCGAGCAGGTGCGCAAGCCCATCGGTAACGAGGCGGTCGTGTTCACCGACGATTGCAGCAGCCTCGCCAACTGGAGCACCGATGCCTGGGACGTCGACTTCAATTTCGCGTCGTCCAACGGAGCCTACCTCACCGATTCACCCTTTGGCCCTTATGAGCCGCAGACCGTGAATTCGATCAGCTTGTCGACGCCTATCGACCTGGGCAACGCGGTGAGCGCACGGATGCGATTCCTCGCGCGCTGGGACCTGGAGGGCCGCTTTGATGGCGTGCATGCATTGGCCAGCAGCGATGGCAATACGTGGGAGCCGCTCTGCGGTCGCTACACGCGTCCGGGTTTCGAGGATCAAGGACAGGATCTGCCGGTGTATGATGGACAGATGCCATCATGGGCAGAAGAAGAAATCGATCTCGATGCCTACTGCGGCGGGCCGCTGTGGCTGCGCTGGACCATGAGCAGCAATGCCGCGCGTGAGTATGATGGCTTCATGCTCGATGAAGTGCGTGTGATCGCAACGCAGATCATCGGCGCGGTGGATGAAAGAAATGCCGCCTCATTCTCGCTTCTGCCCAACCCGGCCAGTGAGACCGTCGAGCTGCGATGGAGCGATTCGTCATCGGAATCAATGCTCAGCATTGAGCTGACGGATGCCGCCGGGCGATCGGTGCTTTCCACCCGGTTCACTACCGAACCCTTGCAGCAGCGCATCGACATCTCCGGCATCGCGCCGGGCAGCTACCGATGCGTGGTCATGAGCGAGCGCGGTATGATGGCCACCCAACAACTGGTGATCGCCCGCTAATGGCCTTGACTCACTCCTTCACCACGCGCACGCGCTGTTTGGCGCGCGTGAGCTCGATGGTGTACATGCCCTTGCTCAACCGGCTGATGTCGAGCTGCGCACCTTGCTTGAGGGTGCCGCCGCCCACGAGCAAGCCGCGGGCATCGAGGAGCAAGTAAGGCTCATCGCGCGAGAGCGGTGGATCGAGTCGCACAAGTCCGGGCGTGGGATTCGGGATGGCGCGCAAGGGAACGGGCGCGGCGCTGCTGGGTACTCCCAGCGTGCAATCGATGTCGTGCAGCACAACGGTGTTGTTGCCGCTGTTGGGGATACAGACCTTGTTGTTCACATGGTCGAAGTCGATGTCTGCGGGGCTGCTCAAACCGGCAACCCCAAGATTCACGCCTGCTGAAGCAAAAGTGGGCTCGAAGCGCGAGATGCGCGTGGGCGACCAACTGGCCACGAGGAAATTCCCGAGGCAATCGATGGTGACGCCATCGCAATTGCCAAGCCCTGAGTTAGCCGTGAGCACGGTCTCGGCGCCGGTCACACGGTCATAGGCTTTGATGGGCGCGTTGGTTCCCCAGAACACCACCACCAGCCGATCGCCGATCGGATCCCACACGATGCCGTTGGGCTGTCCGCCGGTGTTGGCCACCAGGACGCTAGCGCTGTTCGCAGCCACATCCACCTTGTACACCTTGCGCTGGCTGCTGTTGAAGTCGGTGGCGTAGATGTACTCGCCATCGGTGGTGATGCCATTCAGGAAAGTGGCGCCCAGATTCAGGTTGAAGACCTGCGCGGCATTGCTGAGCGCGTAGCCCTTGATGGTGCCGCCACTGCAGGCATAAACCACATCGCCCATGAGCTCCAGTCCGTAGGGCGAAGGACTAACGGAAACGAAATCGCTGACCGCACCAGCCTGATTGCGCACCTTGATCATGCCGCTGCTGGTATTGCTCACGAAATAGCGGTCGCCCGCAGGATCATATTCGACGCTCTCCGGCCCATTGTACTGGGCCATGGCAGGTGCTGCAAGAAGGGCGGCGAAGAGCAGGCAGTGGCGCATCGGAATTTGTTCGGCACGCGATCCTAGGGCAATGCGCCACGCGGCTCCTGTTCGATCCGACCAACTTGTACACAGCCGGGATGTGGAGGGAAGCGGGGGCGATGAGGCGGGTAAGGGTTTCGGAAGCGGTCGCGCCAAGTCGTAATTATGCGGCATGAGCACGGCGGTCACGCATGGCATCATGGTTTCGGCGCGCGCGCGCTTCGAGCCGGCGCACAGCGACCCGAAGGCCTCGCGCCACATCTTCAGCTACCGCATCACCATCAGCAATCGCGGGGCAGAGACCGTTCAGCTGCTGCGCCGGCATTGGATCATCAACGACAGCCTTCACGGACGCCGGGAGGTGGAAGGCCCCGGCGTAGTGGGCGAGACCCCGGTATTGGCGCCCGGAGAGGAGTTCACCTATAGCAGCGCGTGCGACCTTCGGGGCGCTTTTGGTCGCATGGAGGGCACCTACCTGATGCAACGGATGGCTGATGGCAGCGAGTTCCGCGTTGACATCCCCGTGATACAGCTGTCGAGCGCTTGGGCGAGCAATTGAGGCGGGTGTTGTTAACTGAACAAAAGCGCCTTCGGGGCAAGGTCGGCGCGTCTACATTCGCCACCGCATGAACCTGAAGCGCACCCCGAGCGCCTTGCGGCTGAACCTGCTGATGGCGGGTCTGAGCCTATTGCTCTCCTCGGCGCTGATCTGCACCCCGCAAACCGTGGGCTGGATGTGCAACACGGCCTGGGTGGAGCTGGGATTCGAAGCGCTGCCGCTGCTTGAAGAGGAAGTGGTGAAGCACAACGAGCGTTGCTGGGACCATGGAAGCGCTCTGGTGGACGCCGTGCACGGCTTGGAGCTTCGCATGCCCGGGCCATCGGATGAGCGCGTTTTCGTGGGGCCATTGGCTCAGGTGAGCGTGCCGCCTCCGAAAGCCTGTTGACTGCCTGCCTTGCAGGCCCTTCGTCCCGTCAGCAACGCTTTCAATCATCCTTCATGTTCTCGAGAATCAAGCAGGACCTGCCTGCATCCATCGTTGTGTTCCTCGTGGCATTGCCCCTGTGCCTGGGCATTGCCGTTGCTTCAGGTGCCCCGCCCGTTGCGGGCATCATCGCAGGCTTGGTAGGCGGCATCGTCGTTGGCGCATTGAGCGGCTCACCATTGGGTGTGAGCGGACCTGCCGCTGGTCTCACCGCCATCGTGGCCATGGGTATCGCGGAGCTTGGCAGCTTCGAGGCCTTGCTTGCTGCCACGGTCGTGGCGGGCCTGATACAGGTGGGCCTCGGCATCGCACGTGCAGGCATCATTGCCTACTACTTCCCCAGCAGCGTGATCAAAGGCATGCTGGCGGGCATCGGCGTCATCATCGTCCTCAAGCAGATACCTCATGCTCTGGGAGATGACAAGGACCCCATGGGCAATGAGAGCTTCGACCAACCGGACAAGCTCAACACCTTCCAGGAGATCTGGTACGCAATGGAATCGCCGAACTGGGGCGCGGTGCTCATCGCCATCGCGTGCGTGGTGCTCATGGTGCTGTGGGAGCGGCCCTTCATTCAGCGCAACCAGTTGCTTCGGTACGTACCCGGCCCTTTGCTGGCAGTGGTGCTCGGGATCGTGATGGCCCTTGGTTTCGATGGCCATCCGATGCTGACGATCGGTGACGGGCATTACGTGCAGCTGCCCGACCTGATGGAGACCAGCTCCTATAAGCTCCCATCGTGGTCCTCGGTGTCCTCTCCTGCCTTCTGGCGAATCGCTTTCACTCTGGCGGTGGTGGCCAGCATCGAGACCCTGCTTTGCGTGGAAGCCACGGATAAAATGGATCCGCGCAAGCGCATAACCCCGGCCAATCGCGAGCTCTACGCGCAGGGCGCGGGCAATATCGTGAGCGGCCTGCTGGGCGGATTGCCCCTTACGCAAGTCGTGGTGCGCAGCTCGGCCAACATCCAGAGCGGTGGTCAAACGAAAGCTTCTGCGATCCTGCACGGCGCATGGCTGCTGGTCTCGGTGCTCACCGTCGCAGGGCTGCTTCGGATGGTGCCCTTGGCCAGCCTGGCGGCGGTGCTGTTGCTGGTGGGCTATAAGCTCACCAAGCCCGCGCTCTACAGCGGCATGTGGAAGCAGGGCCTGCCCCAATTCGTCCCCTTCATCGTTACCGTGGGGTTCATGGCCGTCACCAATGACCTGCTGCGCGGCGTGATCCTGGGTCTTGTGGTGGCCTTCATCCACATCCTTTGGAAGAATTTCAAGGTACCCTACCATTTCGATGCGCGGAAATACAAGCCGGGGATGCCGGTGTACATCACCCTCAGCGAGGACGTCACCTTCCTGAACAAGGCCGGCATCAAGCGCACCTTGAGCGAATTGCCCAATGGGACGCGCATCGTGATCGACGCCACGCGCACCATCAACCTCGATACCGATGTGCGCGAGATCATCGACGATTACGTGGCCACCAGTGCAGACCGGAACATCCAAGTGGAACTCGTGGGCTTCAACAACAGGAGCGCCATGCCCAAGACCAACGACCTGGTCTCCTCTGTGAGGAGCTTCGCGGAAGCCGGGCGCAAGCAACCGTAGCCCATCCACCCGAGCACAAGAATCAACCTGAAACCGAAACAACCATGGAATCATACGAGCAACTTCTGAGGAACAACAAAGTGTGGGCGGAGTCGATGACCGAGCGGGACCCGGAGTTCTTCAAACGGCTGGAGACCGTGCAGACCCCTGAATTCCTCTGGATCGGCTGCAGCGACAGCCGAGTGCCCGCCAACGAGATCACCGGAACCCTGCCCGGCCAGATCTTCGTGCACCGGAACATCGCCAATATGGTGGTGCACACGGACCTGAACCTGCTGAGCGTGCTGCAATACGCCGTGGAATACCTGAAGGTGAAGCATGTGATCGTTTGCGGCCACTACGGATGCGGGGGCGTGCAAGCAGCCATGACGCACAATTCACTCGGCCTCATCAACAAGTGGTTGCGCAACATCAAGGATGTTTACCGCTTGCACAAGGCCGAGGTGGATGCCCAACCCACCCAGCAGGCGCGCTTCGACCGGATGGTTGAGCTGAACGTGCAGGAGCAGGTTTCTGACCTCAGCAAGACCAGCATCATCCAGAAGGCCTGGAAGGACCGGGGAGGCCCGCACCTGCATGGCTGGATCTACCGCCTCAGTGATGGGCTCGTGCATCCGGTATGCGACATGCCAGCTGGTTCGCCAGTGGATGATATCTACCGGTTCGACAACCTGGATTGAAGCGCAGACGATCACACTTCGCGAAGGGCTGGGCTGATCCTCCGGAATGGACCAGAAGCGTGACATGAACCAGGCTTGGTCGCTGGTCGGCAGCCGCACCAGGGGGTATTCCCGAAACGAGGTCGATCATTCCCCCTGACCAAGCGAGAATCCACGCACGCCGTCGATGAGGTAGAAGTTCTCGGTCTTGACCACTTCGATGCCCGCTTCGGTGAGCAGGTGCATCAGTTGCACCACTTGTTTGCGGCCGATTGGCCTGTAGGCGGCCTTGCCATCGTCAATCAATACCTCGGGCCCCACGAAGCGGCAGCGCCAATGGTCTGTGCAGAAAGTCTCGGGAACGCCCTCGGGCCACACCTTCACACCACGGTTGGTGATCAGCTTCAGCTTCAGCACGCCGTGCGCGGCCTTCAAGAGCTTGGCGGCTAATTCATCCGGAGTGCATACAGGGTCGCACACGAACATGTCCACACCGCAGAGCTCGCGCCTCACCGCCGGGCGCTCGTAATGGAACTTCGGCACGCCGCCGCCCTTCATCTCCACGCTCTTCAGCTCGGCGGGCTTCTGGCCTAGGCGTGCGATCACCGCATCGGCGAAGGCCTTGGTGCCCGTGCGGTGCTTGGAGAGGCCTTCGCGGAAGATGTCGCCCGGGTGGATGCCGTCCTCCAGCGTCTTCAGCCAGGCGTTCTGAATGGCCAGGGCCTTTTCGGGCAGGCCCAGATGCACGAGCATCATGCATGCGGCATTCAGCATGGCGCTGGGGTTGGCGATGCCCATGCTGGCGATATCAGGCGCGCTGCCATGGATGGCCTCGAACATGCTGATGCGATCGCCGATATTGGCGCTGCC
>DAORNP010000020.1:0-210 GCA_035441065.1 Flavobacteriales bacterium
CCGACACCGCGACCGTCTCCATCAATCGTATCATGCGCGGTCATAGCCCTTTCGTGGGCGGCAGGGACCACACCACGCACCACCTCAGCTACCTCGGGCTCAGCGATGGACAGGTTGCCTTGATCTTCATCGGCCTCAGCCTGGTGAACGTGTTCCTGGCCTTCGCCATCGCGCGTTTCATCAGCGTCTGGGAGAACCTGCACACGGTCC
>DAORNP010000020.1:364-784 GCA_035441065.1 Flavobacteriales bacterium
CTCCACCAGCAGCACGGGATCCGACCTCGATCACCGCCAGCGCTTCAACGACGGCTACAAAGTCTTCTCCCTCACCCTGCCCAGCCAGCTCACCTTCTGCGGCGAGCCGGTGCCCATGGACCGCATCGATGTGCGCGAACGACTCGATCGCGAGCTGCTGGTGAACACCTATTGGCAGAGCAACACCCTGCTCGCGCACAAGCGCGCCAATCGCTGGTTCCCGCTGATCGAGTCCATCCTCCGCCGAGAAGGCGTGCCCGATGACATGAAGTACCTGGCATTGGTGGAAAGCAACTTCACTAACGTGGTCTCGCCCGCAGGTGCCACCGGTTACTGGCAATTCATGAAAGAGACCGGCCAGAACCATGGCTTGGAGGTGAATGGCGAAGTGGACGAGCGCTATAACGTGGAGAAGAGCAC
>DAORNP010000020.1:833-3358 GCA_035441065.1 Flavobacteriales bacterium
AGCAGCCGCCTCTTACAATCTCGGGCTCGGTGGCATCGATAAGCAACTTGGGCGACAGAAGAAGGAAGACTACTTCGACCTGCTCCTTCCCGAGGAGACCAGCCGATATGTGTTCCGCATCCTGGCCATGAAGGAGATCATCCGTGAGCCAGAGCGCTACGGATTCCACCTCCGCAACCGCGACCTGTACCCGCCTTACAAGACCCGGAGCCTGGAGGTGAAAGGCCCCATCGAGGACATTGCCGCCTTCGCCCTGCGCCACAACACGGATTATAAGACCGTGAAGCTGCTGAACCCGTGGCTGCGCGACACCAAGCTCACCAACAAGGAGGGCAAGACCTACGCGATCCTGCTGCCAGCCGAGGGCTTCCACGACACGATGGCCGATTAGAGGCGCGGACTCCCGAAAGGATTCATCCGGCCTGTCCGAAGCTGCCCTTCTTGAAGCGACCTTTGCGCCCCTCTGAAAAGGCGCACGGTGAAGAAGGAGATTGGCACCAGCGGTTCTGCTGAAACATTCGCCGAAGAGCATATCGAAGTGCTCGGCGCCCGGGTTCACAACCTGAAAGGCATCGATGTGCGCATCCCACGCGACCAGTTGGTGGTGATCACTGGCTTGAGCGGCAGCGGCAAGAGCTCCTTGGCGTTCGACACCATCCATGCAGAAGGCCAGCGCCGCTACATCGAGACCTTCAACGCCTATGCGCGGCAATTCCTCGGAGGCATCGAACGCCCCGATGTGGACCTCATCACCGGCCTCAGCCCCGTGATCGCCATCGAGCAGAAGACCATCAGCCGCAACCCACGCAGCACCGTCGGCACCGTAACGGAGATCTACGACCTGCTCCGCCTGCTCTATGCGCGCATCGCCGATGCCTTCAGCTACGAGACCGGTGAGGCGATGATCCGGTTCACCGACCAGCAGATCATCCAGGTCGTCACCGATGCATATGCCGAAAAGGAAGTGCTGATCCTGGCTCCGCTGGTGCGCGGTCGCAAGGGCCATTACCGCGAGCTCTTCGAGCAATTGCTGCGTCAGGGATTCCTGCGTGCCCGTGCCGATGGCGAAGTGATCGACCTCACCTCGCGGCCACGTCTCGACCGCTACAAGGTGCACGACATCGAATTGGTGGTGGACCGCATCAAGGTGAACGAAGGCAGCGCCAAACGTCTGGGCGAGACCATCCTCACCGCTATGAAGTATGGCAAAGGCAGCTTGATGGTGGTTGAAGCCAAAGGCCAGCACCAGCCGCGCTTCTTGAGCCGTCACCTCATGTGCCCCACAACAGGCATCGCTTACGAGGAGCCGGAACCGAATCTTTTCAGTTTCAACAGCCCATACGGGGCTTGTCCGCGATGCAGCGGCTTGGGGCAGGTCACCGAAGTGGCGCTGGACAAAATCGTTCCCGACCGGAAGAAGAGCATCCGCAAGGGCGCCATTGTGGCCATTGGCAGCGCGAAGAACTCATGGGTATTCAAGCAGATCGAGGCGGTGCTGGAAAATTTCGGACATGACCTGGACACGCCCGTTGATGAGATGGAGGATGCGGTGCTTGCCGCGCTCCTCAACGGCATGGACGAACCGTTGCGCGTGAGCAGCAGCGTGGGCCTCAGCGATCGCACCGTGCAGTTCGAGGGCATCATCCCGTTCATCCTTGAACAAGCGGAAGAAGGGCCGAAGACGGCACAGAAATGGGCTGCGGGATTCACGCACATGGTGGCCTGCCCCGAGTGCAAGGGCGCACGCCTGAAGAAGACCGCGCTGCACTTCCGCATCGATGGCAAGAACATCACGGAACTGGCGCAGTTCTCGTTCACCGAACTGCACGGCTTCATGAAGGGCCTCGTCGATCGGCTCGAAGGCAACAAGGCCATCATCGCCAAGGAGGTGGTGAAGGAGATCACCGCCCGCAGCGGCTTCCTACTCGATGTGGGCCTGGAATACCTCACGCTCGATCGCAGCGCGCGATCGCTCAGCGGCGGTGAAGCGCAACGCATCCGGCTGGCCACGCAGATCGGCAGCCAGCTCACAGGCGTGCTGTACATCCTCGACGAGCCCAGCATCGGCCTGCACCAGCGCGACGACCAACGCCTGATCGCCAGCCTGCGCAGCTTGCGCGATGGTGGCAACAGCGTGCTGGTGGTGGAGCACGACAAGGAGATGATGATGAGCGCCGACCACCTCATCGACATCGGTCCCGGTGCCGGTGAGCACGGCGGCCGCATCGTGGCGCAAGGCCATCCGAAGAACCTCGCGCAAGGCGACAGCGTGACCGCGCGCTACCTGCGCAACGAGCTGCGCATCGAAGTGCCAGCTATTCGCCGCCAAGGCAATGGCAAGCGGTTGACCTTGCGCGGCGCGAAGGGCAACAACCTGAAGGAGGTTGATGTGGACTTCCCGCTTGGCACCTTCATCTGCGTCACGGGTGTGAGCGGCAGCGGCAAGAGCACGCTCATCGGCGATACGCTCTACCCCATCCTGAGCAAGCACTTCTATCGGAGCGATGTGCATCCCCTGCCCTACC
>DAORNP010000020.1:3368-6350 GCA_035441065.1 Flavobacteriales bacterium
ATCAAGGGCCTGGAGCATATCGACAAGGTGATCGAGGTGGACCAGAGCCCGATCGGCCGCACGCCGCGCAGCAACCCCGCAACCTATACGGGGCTGTTCGATCACATCCGTGAGCTGTATGCGCAGCTGCCGAGCGCGAAGATCCGTGGATACAAGAGTGGCCGCTTCAGCTTCAACACGGCCGGTGGCCGCTGCGAGACCTGCAAGGGCGCGGGCGTACGCACCATCGAGATGAACTTCCTGCCCGCCGTGCACGTGCCCTGTGAGACCTGCCGCGGCAAACGCTACGACCGCGAGACGCTCGAGGTGCGCTTCAAGGGCAAGAGCATCGCCGATGTGCTGGACATGCCGGTGGAAGAGGCCGCCATGCACTTCGCGGACATCCCGCAGATCAACCAGAAGCTGCGCACCCTGCTCGATGTGGGCCTGGGCTACGTGAAGCTCGGCCAGAGCAGCACCACGCTCAGCGGCGGTGAGGCGCAGCGCATCAAGCTGGCCACTGAACTCACCAAGAAGGGCACCGGCAACACCTTCTACATCCTCGACGAGCCAACCACCGGCCTTCACTTCGATGATGTGAAGCAGTTGATTGATGTGTTGCAGCGCCTGGTGGAGCAAGGCAACACGGTGCTCGTGATCGAGCACAACCTCGACCTGATGAAGGTGGCCGACCATGTGATTGACATGGGGCCTGAAGGCGGCGCTGGTGGTGGCATGGTGGTAGCGCGTGGCACGCCGGAGGAAGTGGTGATGATGGGTCGCGGGCACACGTGGCCCTTCCTGAAAGTGGAGCTCTCAGATTGAGGTTGTCCAGCCTGACGGTTGATAACAGGCATCGTTGACCGCACATCACGCTGGTGAAGTGGGCTTCCTTCGCGGGAAGACCGCCGGCAGAACATGAAGAAAGACACCAAGGCAACCGCCGATAGCGAACGCCGCATACAGCGCGCCTTCAAGCGCAAGGGCTGGAACGAGATCAAGGCCAACGACAGCTGGGCCATCTTCAAGATCATGAGCGAGTTCGTTGAGGGCTTCGAGGCCATGCAGCGCATCCGCCCCTGCGTGAGCATCTTCGGGAGCGCCCGCACCCAGCCCGATGCTTCGGAATACCTGCTCGCCGAGGAGATCGCCTTCCAACTCACCGGCAACGGCTATGGCGTGATCACAGGTGGCGGCCCCGGCATCATGGAAGCCGCGAATAAGGGCGCGCAGCGCGGCGGCGGCACCAGCGTGGGCCTCAACATCGAACTGCCCTTCGAACAATCATCGAATCCATACGGGGACAAGGAGAAAAGCCTTCACTTCGACTACTTCTTCGTGCGCAAGGTCATGTTCACCAAGTACTCGCAGGGCTTCATCGTGCTCCCCGGAGGCTTCGGAACGCTCGATGAGCTCTTCGAGGCGCTCACGCTCATCCAGACGCAGAAGATCGCGCGCTTCCCCATCATCCTCGTGGGCAAGAAGTACTGGCAGGGGCTAATCGATTGGATCAAGCAGACCATGGGCGAGCGCCATGCCTACATCAACATGGACGACCTGGAACTGTTCTCCGTTGTGGACAAGCCCGATGAGGCGGTGGCCGCTATCAATGCCTTCTACAGTAAGTATATGCTGAAGCCCAACTTCTAGCGGCCTCAGCGCATCACTTCAGGACTGCTTCGGCTTCTGCGAGCGATGGTGCGTCGTTGCCGTGCCAAATGCCTTGCGTAACGCCCTGTTTCAGCAACAGGATGCCAGGATTGGCGCGTACCATGGTCTTAATCACCTTCTCGTCGCATTGCGCGAACTCGAAAGCGAGCTGGTGCGCGTAACGGAATTCATCCACTTCGGGCCAGGCATTG
This sequence comes from Flavobacteriales bacterium, assembly GCA_035441065.1. GTDB lineage: Bacteria > Bacteroidota > Bacteroidia > Flavobacteriales_F > PHOS-HE28 > PHOS-HE28. Next base: position 5,210 of record DAORNP010000020.1, read on the forward strand.
GTCGTGAGGCCATAGACATACCAACCCTTGCGTTGGGCATCATCGGCCAGCTGCGCGATGGCCTTCATGTTCGCGGTGTCCGTCTTCTTCAGGTTATAGGCAGTCACCAAAAGAACAGGGGTCGGCTCATTCAGGATGTCGTCCGTCAGCTCGTAGCCATCACGGTCCATCAACCGGAAGTCCTGCACCGGCGAGGGCACGCCGGCTTCGACTTCGACGATACGCATGCTCTCCTTTACCTCCTCGTAGTTGGGATCATCCCACGGGTAGGGTTTCGCGGTATCGAACTCCTCCACCTTCCCAGTAGTCAGGTTCTTGTAGCTCATAAAGATCTGATTCACGGCAGGCTTGCTCACGCGCTGCTCCGTGATACTCTTGCCCACGGCATAGGGCCGGTAGTCGCGCACTGGCAGATGCGCATCGCACCACCATGTGAAAAAGAGCGTGAGCACCGATGCCCAGGCCGCCGTGATCCACTCCGCCTTCACGCCCTGCACACCGCGCTTGATCATGGCATAACCGAGGAAGCCCAGCAAAGTGAACCACACGGGTCCCCACCACGTGAAGATCCAGCTCCAGATGGCTACAAGCAGCAGTCCGCCGGGCAATAGGATCATGTCATCGCTCTTCGAGTTCCATGCACTGCCCTTGGTGCGGAAGGCATGGATGAGAATGGGGATGATGAGCATGAAGAGGATGGCGTCCTTGTAGAAGCTCTCCCACGGTGTCAGGCTGCGGCCCACGCTTCCTTTCATGGCATCACCGAAGCAGCCGCAGTCGGTCACGCAGGTCACAGGGCGCTCTTCCGCAACGCCATTCACCATCACCGTGTACATGCCGTGCGGATCGCAGGTGGCCGTGTAGAGGGTGAGCCAGCCGAAAAAGACGGTGAGCACGAAGAGTGCGACCGATGCCAGCCGCAACCGGCCACCGAAGAGCACCGCGAAGCCCAGCACCACCTCGGCCAAGCAGGCGAGTATGGCAAGACCTAGTGCGTAGGGCTCGAAGGCCGGGAGGTTGAGCGCGCTCTCCGCGAAATACTCCTGTAGCTTGTAGGAAAAGCCCAAAGGGTCATTGGCCTTGATGAGGCCGCTGACGATGAACAATGAGCCGACAATGAGCCGGCTGAACAGTACGAGTG
>DAORNP010000020.1:6451-8832 GCA_035441065.1 Flavobacteriales bacterium
TGGCCAATAGATGATGATCATCGTGCTCTGCGATCCAGAGGGCCATATCGACTGGGGTGTATGCCGAACCCAAGCACGGGTGCATGGCTTTGTGCCGAAGGGTATGCCCTTGCAAAGCACCAATGCGACGCACAAGGTCGAGGCGCGTGAGCCGGTACTCCTCCAGCAGGTCCCCCGGCTGCCGGGAGCGAGCGAGGTCGAGCCAGCGGTCCTGATCTCCGAGTTCGATGCGACATAAGGTCGGCCTGAGCGCTAGGAAATCGTCGATTCGGGCATGGAAGCGCTGATCGAGAAGGAGCAGATGCGCCACATGCTCCATGGCGCACCACCTGCCTTGCACGCGCAGCACCAGCCGCTCAATGGACTGATTGGATAGGAGGTCCGCCACGCGGGCTGGTGTGCCGCGCAGTCGCTCAATCAGATTGGGGAATTCATCAGCGCCTTTGCCGAATGGGAGCTGGCGCTGTGACCATGGAAGCGCATTCATGCCATCAAAGACTGCGAGAGGTCCTCAAAGGCTGCTTGGTCCCCATGACCTTGCACTTTCATGACGAAAACGCCCGAAGAGCTCTACGGATGCTTCGCCAGCGCCTGATCGCGGCGTAACCTGGCTTCGGCAACGAGCCTCGCCGCCTCGGGCTGGATGCGCTCCTCGTAAGCCCTGTTCCAACTGAGCAGGCCGGTCATGGGCGTGAACCGCGCAAGGCCCATGGGCATGTCGAAGAAGGTGAGGTCAAGGCCATTGACCTGCTCGAAGAGGGTCATCTCGATCTCGACCTGCGTGGTGGAGTTGTCCTTATCCCAAGATGGCCCATGGGTATCAATACCGAAGCATTTGGTGATGCGACCAGGAAGCGAGAAGCGGATCACGTAATCGGCGCCATTGTCAAGCACCACATCATAGCGGCCGTTGGAACCGGTATGGAACACATGCTGCTTCACACCATTCTTGTACACGCGCACCAAAGCATTGGCCAAGGGCGCCCGCGTGTCGGAATCGGTGACGGTACCCTTGATCTGCAGGTTCGCGGCTTCAGTGCTGAAGGCGACAAGGAAGAGCGCGAGGAGACTCAGCGTTCGCATGTCAGAAGTGGTTTTGGAGGGCGCTCGCGCAGCCGTGGTAAGCGGTACCTGCTGGAGCGGAGGGCGAACATAGACCGGGGCCCAAGCCGGGGCCGGTGCACCTTCGCACCACATTTCAACAGCACAATGTGAGCAGTGCTACTTTGCGGACATGATCCGGCCCTACCCCCTGCTGCTCTTCCTCGCATGCTTCACCCAAGCGAATGCCCAATCGGAAGAGCGCGAAATCCTACACGTGATCGACCGCTTCTTCCAAAGCATGACCGCCCGCGATACGGCAGCGATGTCCGCCACTTTATTGCGCGGGGGCAACTTGCAGATCGCCTCGCTCCTCGGGGAAGAGCCTGCGCATGAACGCCCATTCAGGGACTACCTCGTCCAGCTATCCAAGGGCGAGGAGCGCTATGTGGAGCGCTACTGGAACCCGCAAGTCAATCAGCCATCTCCCAGCATCGCGACAGCAACCATGGAGTACGATTTCCATGTGGATGGGCGCTTCTCGCACTGCGGAGTTGATGTGTTCACCATGGTGAAGCAGCCTGACGGTTGGCGCATTGCCAACGTGGCCTACACAAGGCGAACGGAAGGTTGCAGGGATAGCCCTTTGCCCCCAATCGACAAGTAAATTCATTAATCGAGCTTTCCGCGCGGGGTAGCGCCAGCGATCTGCTCTTGCGGCAATGCCTCGATCTCGTAAACCAGTGCGCTGCAGGCTTGTCCGTCCTTGAAGTAGTACACCCCGCCCCACTTGTGCGCTATGCGGCGGTACTCGGTTGTTCTACCGCCCACTTCGAGCTTCACTACTGTGGTCACTTTGTTCGCCTCCACAATGAGGTCCTCAGTGCGGAAGAGGTCCGCATCGGTGGCAAGAGGCTCGGGCTTCACCTCTTCGTTGGCGATGGTGCGTGCCTTGGCCACGCGCGAAGGCTCTTCGACCATCACCGGCTCGATGCTGCGCCGGCCATCCTCGCCGGTCTTGGGTTCCGCAGCTAAGGTGCTGCGTTGCGGGGCAGGTGCCGGGGGCACAAGCTTGGGCTTCGGTTCTGCTACGGGCAAAGGCTTGGGGGCCGGCTTCGTTTCGGCTTGGGGCTGAACCGTGGTCACCTGCGGTTTCGCAGCTTCCTTGCGAGCGGCCTCCTCACGTGCCCTTTCAGCCTTGGCCGCCTCGGCAGCGGCGCGGGCCTCATCGGCCTTTCGTTTCTCGGCCTCGGCTGCGGCTTTACGATCGGCTTCGGCTTGGGCCTTGGCCTCGGCAGCAGCAGCGCGATCGGCATCAGCCTTCGCCTTTGCGGCAGCGG
>DAORNP010000020.1:8847-33897 GCA_035441065.1 Flavobacteriales bacterium
CGTTGGCAGCGGCCTGCTTCTTTGCTTCGGCGTCGGCCTTGGCTTGGGCCTTGGCCTCTTCGGCCTTGTGCTTCTCCGCCTCGGCAGCGCCCTGGGCCTCTTGTTTCTGCTTCTTCTCCACTTGGGCCACCGCCTCTTGCAACTGCGATTGGATCGACTTGGTATAGTCCGTGTCGTAGTCGAAATCGCCCGCCGGGGCGCTGTACCGGATCATGCCCACCGGCTGGTTGAACACCACCATATTAATATCGTCGTACTGCTTGAAGAGCGATACCGCGAAATCGAATGGCGTAAATCCATTCGCCAAGGCATCCGCTGGCACGCGCGTATCGAATGAAATCTTCTTGGCCACGTAGCCGTCCTTCTCGAAGGAGACGATGTAATTGGCATTGAGGTCGAGTTCCAGAGTGAACTTGCTCAAGCCCGAGGCGATCGTGCGCTCCTTCACGCCATTCTTGTACACCACCGCGCGCGCGCCGGCCATGTCCCCGCCCTCGATCTTCATGCGGCCATTCGCCTTGAACTTGCCTTGTGCGAAAAGCGATGCGGCCAAGAGCACGAATGCCGCAGTAGCCATTGGGCGGAGCATCCTGGGTAGGGTTGTTTGCATGGTTGGGCAGAACCTCGGGCGCTGGTGTACGTTAAAGCCAGCCGCATGGTTCACCGTACTCTGGTTCTACTCCTCCTTTCCTGCATTGTGCCAAGCATCGCCTCAGCGCAAGCCGATGGCCTCGAAGTGCTCAACGAAATCTTCGGAGGGAGCGCCGTGTTCAAGCTGGATAAGCGCCAGCAATTGGTGATCGATCTGTATGATGCGAGTGGACGTTTCCGACAGGATGTGGTGCCTGTGATGAATATCGATCCCGAGCGCATCCATTTCTCCGTGGAAGAAGACGCCGTGATCCTCGGGTGCCGCGCGGGCCAAGACCGCTGCTTCTCGAAGGAACTCTTCAAGCTGAACACCGTGCGGCTCACCGGACGGTGCAACCTACCACGGCCGCCGCACGACGACGGAGGCCTGGCCACCATGGATGCGTTCCGGGCATGGCTGGCCACGCAAGCGGCCACGGCTGCGGAAACCCCGTCGTGCGGCAAGCGTAAGAACTGACCCTTTCAACCTGGATATGCGTCAAGCCATCACCGCTATCACACTCTTATTCTGCGCCACGGCCAACGCGCAATACCTCGCCGACATGGTGAGGACCGATCCCGCCGAGGACTTCTACAAAGCCGGAGAGCGGGCCTATCGCAGTGGCGACTATGCAACGGCCATCATCGCCTACACGGAGGCCATAGCCGTGTTACCGGCTCATGTGAATGCGCATCTGCACCGGGGCTTCTGCCACAGCATCTTGAAGCAATACGCAGAGGCCGTCGCCGATTTCAGCACAGTGATCGGCGAGAAGCCGGAGCACGCACAAGCCTATCTGAGCCGGGGCAGCGCCTTAGCCAAACTCGGCCGTCACGATGAGGCCATCGCCGATTTCAATCGCGTGATCGCCCTCGATGCGCGCAATGGCGAAGCCTACAACAACCGCGGCTGGAGCAAGAAAGCCACCGGCGACCAGCCCGGCGCCTGCAATGACTGGAAAGACAGCAAGCGCGTTGGCAATGCCGAAGCGCGCATCATCCTCGAGAACAACCGTTGCAAATGACCCGAATCCTGACCCTTACCGCAACCATCGCCCTGTCCTTCGCTGCCTCCGCACAGGACCAGAGTTTCGCCGATTGCCTCGTGAAGACCAATAGCAAGTGGGGCGCGCCCTGCGAGCACTGCCACAGCTATGTCGATGGCTACAAGCGCGACTTCAGCGGTACCTACCAACTCGATCTGCGCAACGCCTGCCGTGATGTGATCGAGGTGAAAGTGGCCGTCCAGGAGAAGAACGGCACCTGGCGAACCTTCCCGGTACGCGCCCTCGGCCCCGAGGAGAGCATGAATGCCTACGCCTGCGAGGGCAGCGGCAAGTACCTCTATTGGGTGCGCCGCGCCAACGATACCGAGATCGTCCTGCCCACCGACCGCGAGATAATCACCGCATACACCGGCCGCTGAGGTCCGATTATGTTCACAGCGAAGGCCGATGGCAACCCCATCGGCCTTCGTCGTTCTCCACGCAGCGCTGTTGACGCTGAGGCCGCCGTAAGTGCATGGCCCATGGCCAATGAGGCGCACATTTGGCTCGAAGCACCGCACGCCATGCCCGCCAAACGATTCCACATCGACCGCACCGAGCACTCACCCGAGATCGACCTCGACCTCGACAATGGCGTCATGGAGTTCATCGGGCGATCGCTGCCGAGCAACTCTGAGCAATTCTACTCCCGTGTGTACCGGTGGATCGAAGAGTACCTGGAGCAGCCCAAGGAGGAAACCACGGTGAACATGCGGATCGATTACCTGGACACCAGCAGCAGCAAGCACCTCTACAACATCTTCCAGAAGCTCGATGCCGTGAACGAACGGGGCCAGCAGGTGCGCGTGAACTGGCATTACGAGACCGGCGACGAAGAGATGGCCGAGACCGGCAAGGACTACGAGAGCCTTTTCCGCCTCGATTTCAACTTCGTGGAGGTGAAAGAGCTCTTCTGAGTAGGGTCATCCCTTAGCACCTTCCCTTGTTCAAAACTCGCCTGTTTATCAACAGGTAAGAGCGCTGTTCCAAGCTGTTCTTTGTCGGCACCAAAACGTTGACCCAACGTTTCGCGCAACTGATGAAGCTCACCTACTACGGCCACTCGTGCATCGGCGTGAATACCGCCGGGCACGATGTGCTCATCGACCCTTTCGTCAGCGGCAATCCGTTGGCCGGCAAGATTGATGTGGAACGCATTCCCGCTACGGAGATCCTGATCACCCACGGCCATGGCGATCATTTGGCCGATGCCGACGCCATTGCCAAGCGCACCGGTGCCACCTTGGTGAGCAACTACGAGATTGCCACTTGGTTCGAGAAGAAGGGCTTTGGAAAGACCGTGGGCCTGAACATCGGCGGCTCCGCTTCGGTGGGTCCCTTCCGCGTGAGGTACACAACGGCACTGCACAGCAGCCAGTTGCCCGACGGCAGCTATGGCGGCAATCCCGGCGGTTTCGTGGTCACAGGCCCCGATGGGTCATTCCACCACGCTGGAGACACGGCACTGACCATGGACATGCAATTGCTCAAGCGCTTCAACCTGCGCTTCGCCTGCCTGCCCATCGGCGACCACTTCACCATGGGCGTGGCCGACGCCATTGAAGCAGCCCAGCTCATGGGCGTGACCAAAGTGGTGGGCATTCATTATAACACCTTCCCTCCCATCGCCATCGACACCCACGCGGCCGTGGAGGCCTTCGCGCAATCGAAGATCCAACTGCTCCTTCCCGCCATCGGCGAAACCATTGAACTCTGACCGAACGGGCGCATCATGATGCGGCCCATCAATCACCAACAAGAATCCCCAGCACCATGGCCAAGATCATCTCCATCGTGAACCAGAAAGGCGGCGTGGGCAAGACCACTACCGCGATCAACCTCGCAGCCAGCCTGGGCGCTCTGGAGCGCCGCACCCTGCTCGTTGATGCCGACCCGCAGGCCAATGCCACCAGTGGCACCGGGCACGATCCGCGCGCGGTGAAGGCCAGCATCTACGAGTGCATCATCAACGGCACGCCTGCCCAGCAGGTGATCGTAGCCACCGAGAACCCCGGCCTCGACCTGCTCCCAGGGCACATCGATCTGGTGGGCGCTGAGATCGAGATGATCGATATGCCCGAGCGCGAGCGCCAGATGAAGAAGGTGCTGGAGCCGCTGCGCGATCACTACGACTTCATCATCATCGACTGCTCCCCTTCGCTCGGCCTCGTAACAGTGAACAGCCTGACCTGCTCCGATAGCGTGATCGTGCCCGTGCAGTGTGAGTACTTCGCCTTGGAAGGCTTGGGCAAACTGCTCAACACCATCAAGATCGTGCAGCAGCGCCTGAACCCCGACCTCCTGATCGAGGGCATGCTGCTCACCATGTACGACAGCCGCCTGCGCTTGGCCAACCAAGTGGTGGATGAGGTAAAGACCCACTTCCAGCAGCTGGTGTTCGATACGGTTATCCACCGTAACGTAGCCTTGGGCGAAGCGCCGAGCCACGGCAAGAGCATCATCATGCACGACGCCAGCAGCAAGGGCGCTACCAACTACCTCAACCTTGCCCGTGAGATCCTGCAGAAGAACAGCCTTACCCGCATCCCCGACAATGAGCGCGTGATGGCAGCCGATACGATGGAGTGACCGCATGAACAACGAGAACATGATCAAGAAGAAAGGGCTGGGACGTGGGCTTAGCGCATTATTGGACGAGCCCGCTGCGGATATCACCTCGCGCGATGCGCATGCCTCTCAGCGTCCCATGGGCGGCACCACCATGCTGCCGGTTGCGCAGATAGAGCCCAACCCCTTCCAGCCGCGCGCGCACTTCGGTGAGGAAGCATTGGCGGAATTGGCGCAAAGCATCCGCGAGTTGGGCGTGATCCAGCCCGTGACCGTCCGTAAGGTGGGCTACGAGCGCTACCAGCTCATCAGTGGCGAACGTCGCTTCAGGGCCTCGCAACTGGCCGGTCTAACCGAGGTACCTGCGTACGTGCGCGTGGCCAATGATGAGGCCATGCTGGAGATGGCCCTGGTGGAGAACATCCAGCGCGAGGAACTAGATCCTATTGAAGTGGCCGTGAGCTTCCAGCGCCTGATCGACGAAGTGAGCCTGACGCAGGAGAAGCTCAGCGAGAAAGTGGGTAAGGACCGCGCGACCGTGAGCAACTACCTGCGCCTGCTGAAGCTGCAGCCCGAGGTGCAATTGGGCCTGCGCAACCGCAGCATCGGCATGGGGCACGCGCGCGCGCTCATCACGATCAGTGATCCCGGCCGCCAGGTGGCGCTCTTCCACAAGATCGTGGAGAGCCAGCTGAGCGTGCGGCAGGTGGAGGAGATCGCACGCGGACTAACGCCTGTGGCTGGCATCAGCAAGCCCGCCTCCGCGCCAAAACCTCTTCTCGACAAGGCCCTGAGCAAGCGCCTCAGCGAGAAACTGGAGACGCGTGTGACAGTGAAGGCGGACAGCACCGGCAAGGGCATCATCGAGGTGCGGTTCCGCAGCTCCGATGAGCTGGATTGGCTGGTGAAGAAGATGGGGTGAGGCATACGCGACCTTTGCTCCGTGCGGTTTTTCCATTACCTACTCTGTTTGGCGCTTGCATTGTCAGCGAGAAACGCCTGTTCCCAGAGCAGCCACGACTCTATCAATTGGCGCCACCGCCACTCCCCTCGCAAAGCTTCCCTCCTCAGCGCCGTGCTCCCCGGCGCCGGCCAGATTTACAACCGCAAGTACTGGAAGGCCCCCATCGCATGGGCCGGCCTGGGCACCTGCGTGTATTTCATCCAGGAGAACACGCGTGAGTACCTCCGCTACAAGGATGCCTACATCGCCATCGTGGACGGAGACCCCAGCACCACCGACGAATTCAACGGCCGCTTCAGCGCCAGTCAGGTTCTTCAAGTCACGGACACCTATCGGCGGTGGCGCGACATCAGCTACATCTGCTTGGGCGCGGTGTATCTCATGAACGTGGTGGATGCCAGCGTTGACGCCCATTTCGTGCGCTTCGATGTGAGCCGGGATTTGAACGCGAGCTTGGGGCCATCACTCTCGACAGCTGCCTTGGGCGCGCCTGGCATCAGCTTCAGCCTTGCCCTTCGCTAAGGCCAAAAGCCATTCACACTTGTTTACCACAGCCTCAAAGGCAGGCGGTTACCTTCGGCGCCCACCATGCGGATCGGGCTCTACGGTTATGGGAAGATGGGCAAGGCCATTGAAGCCGAAGCCACCGCGCGCGGGCATGAAGTGATGCTCCGTGTGAATGCGCGCAATGCCGGCACTCCGCCGAAGGATATAGATGTCGCCATCGAGTTCAGCAAACCCGACCAAGCGCTGGCCAACATGCGGCTCTGCTTGGAAATGGGCGTTCCGGTGGTGGTGGGCACCACCGGCTGGTATGAAAAGCTGCCTGAGGTGCGCGCATTGGTGGAAGAATACAAGGGCAGTCTGCTCTGGGCGAGCAACTTCAGCATTGGCGTGAACCTATTCTTCCGCGTGAACAGGCAGCTGGCCGCACTCATGGAAAAGCACTCGGACTATGCCGCACGCATCGATGAGGTGCACCATATCCACAAGCTCGATGCGCCCAGCGGCACGGCCATCACCCTCGCCAACGACATCGATCTGCGCACCGCGAGGTATTCGGGCTGGGTGCTTGAATCGAATGGCCAGCCCTCAACCTCTGACAACCTTCAACCCTTAACCGTTCCGATCACGGCCGAACGCACCGGCGAGGTGCCTGGCAAGCACAGCGTTACCTGGGCCGGGCCGAACGACCGCATCACGATCACGCACGAAGCCTTCAACCGGAAGGGCTTCGCACTGGGCGCTGTTATCGCCGCTGAATGGCTTCAGAACCGGAAAGGCCTTTTCACCATGGACGAAGTGCTCGACATGAGCGCCTGACCGCAGCGGCCCAACCCTCCACCTCTTCAACCTCCAACCATCCACCTTGATACCCTACATCTTCCTCTACGCCTATTTCGCCGTGCTCATGGCCAGCCTGTGGAAACTCTTCCAGAAGGCCGGTAAGCCCGCGTGGGCCGGATTCGTTCCGGGTTACAACATCCTGGTTTGGCTGAAGATCACCGGCAAGCCCTGGTGGTGGATCGTGCTCTTCATCGTGCCGGGGGTGAACCTGCTCATGTTCATCATCATGAACGTGAACATCAGCATCGTGCTGGGCCGTCGCGACTACAAGGAGTACGTGCTCATGACCTTCCTGCCATGGTGGAAGGTGCCGGAGACCATCTTCTCGAAGGATGCATACATCGGGCCCATCCCGCCGGAGAAGCGCAAGCGCAACCTGTTCGAGCAATGGGGCGATGCCATCCTCTTCGCGGTGATCGTGGCCACGGTGTTCCGCACGTACACATTCGAGGCCTTCACCATCCCCACGCCATCGATGGAGAAGAGCCTGCTGGTGGGCGATTACCTCTTCGTGAGCAAATTGAGCTACGGCCCGCGCCTGCCCATGACCCCGCTCACCTTCCCGTTCACGCACCACACCATGCCCTTCACAACGAGCACGCCTTCGTTCGTGGAATGGTTCAAGCAGCCCTATCGGCGATTGCCGGGCTTCGGAAAGCCGGAACGCGGCGATGCCGTCGTGTTCAACTTCCCGGAGGGCGATACCGTGGTGGCCAACGTGCAGAACCAGAGCTACTACCAGATGGTGCGCGATATGGGCCGCACGAAGCTGAGCGACCCGAATACCCGCATGCTGAACCGTGTTGACGACCGCACCGTGAGCGTGCCCTTGGGCGGCTTGCTGGTGCGCCCGATCGACAAGCGCGAGAACTACATCAAGCGTTGCGTGGCCGTGGCTGGCGACAATCTGGAAGTTCGCAACGGGTTTGTTTATGTGAACGGCGAGAAGGAGACCTTGCCCGAGCAGGCCCAGTTCAGCTACAACACCACCTTCAAGGTGAATTACACCGAGCGCACTCAGTCTATGATGAAAGTGAACAATGACATCGGGGTCGGTGACATGGGGTCCTATTCACTGCAGAACGGGCAGCGCCCGGTTGCAGGAGAGCCCGTGAACGTTGCGCTATCGAGCGCGCAGGTGAAAGCGCTGGAGTCGAACAACCCCTTCTTCACCGAACTCGCCCGGCAGGACAATCCCAAGGGCTTCGAGCGCGGCAGCAAGCTCCCCATCTTCCCGAACGACCCGCGCTACGATTGGAGTGAAGACAACTTTGGCCCCATCTGGATACCGAAGCAGGGCGCAAGTGTTGAGCTCACGTTGGAGAACCTGCCGCTGTACAAGCGCGTGATCACCGTCTATGAAGGGCACGATCTGCAGGTGAAGGGTGACCAGATTCTGATTAATGGACAGGTCGCGACCAGCTACACCTTCGCGCAGGACTACTACTGGATGATGGGCGATAATCGCCACCGCTCACAGGACAGCCGCTTCTGGGGCTTCGTGCCATTCGACCACATCGTGGGCAAGGCCGTGCTGGTCTGGTTCACCAAGGATCCGGAAACGGGGGTCCGATGGAAACGGATGTTCTCGGGCGTGAAATAGCAAGCTCTCTCCTTGAGGCTGATGTCAGCGAATCAGGACGACCCGCCGCTGACCGCGAAGAACGGACTGAATAACGTCGCGCTCGCCGACCTCGTGCGCCACCCGTGGCTGCGTGCGTTCATTTTAGCGTTGGGGCTGCTGATTGCAATGCACGCGTTCGTGCTGCGCTTCGTATCCGTGCGCAGCACCAGCATGTTCGGCACCTTGCATCCCGGCGATCTGCTGCTGGTGCAGCGCTGGACGACATGGACCGGCCAAGCACGGGGAGACATCATCGTATTCCGCGATCCGCTCAAGGACCGAGAGCCCATGTGGCAATGGCCTTTATTGGTGAAGCGCCTGGTGGCGCTGCCCGGCGATACCCTGGAGATCCGCGAAGGCCGCTTGTTGGTGAATGGCGCTCCGTTCAACGAGGCACCGGGAGTGACCATGAGCCACTTGGTGCGCCTGCGCGAGGGCAGCGATCCGCATGCCTTCGCCAAGCGGAATGGCTTGCCCGATGCTTTGGTCATTCCTGGCCGCAGCAACTTGGAAACCGCCTTGAACAAAGAGCTGGTCGCAGCATTGGAGCATGACGAAGACGTCATCAGCATCGCTCCCATGCGCTTGGCCACTGGACAGCGACTGAACGTGTTCCCCTTCAGCCCGCGATATCCCTGGAACGGCGATGACTATGGCCCGATCGTGATCCCGGAGAAGGGCGACGTGCTGCGCATCAACGTGGACAACCTGCCGCTCTACGACCGCTTGATGAGCACCTATGAGGGCCATCGCCTGAGCAACAGCGGCGATCAGCTGCTGATTGATGGTCTGCCCCTGACGCAGTACACCGTTGAACAGGACTATGGCTTCGTACTGGGTGATAGCCGTCATTTCAGCTCCGATTCGCGGTATTGGGGCTTCGTGCCCATGGATCATATCGTTGGAAGGGCCAACCTGTTGTACCACCCGCGTTGACCACTGGCACAGCCTTTGACTTCAGCGCCCGAACTTCGCCCCGCCATGAAGACCGCCCTTCTCCTCGCCACCGCCCTCCTCTTCGCCCCCATCGTTGCACGCGCGCAGGACGACCCCAAGTCGAAAGCAATCGTTGACCGCTTGATGACCCAGGCCAAGGGCTGGAGCAGCTTCGAGGCCGATTTCACCAGCCGCTTGCAGAGCACCAAGGACAAGCTCGATGTGAAGCAAGAGGGCAACATGAAGGTGAAGGGCAAGCGCTTCCGTTTGGTGCTCGACAAGAACACCATCATCAACGATGGCAAAGTGCTTTACACCTACAGCAAGGAAACCAACGAGGTCACCTTGAACGACCCGGCCGAAATGGACCAGGACCTCGATCCCAGCACGATGTTCACCCAATACGAGAAAGGCTTCAAGAGCCAATTCGTGGAGGAGAAGCCCGATGCAAGCGGCACCATGACCCAGGTGGTGAAGCTATTCCCCATCGAGCCCGCGAAGAAGCCCTTCCACACGGTACTGCTCACGGTTGAGAAAGCCAAGGGCGACCCGCGCAGCGTGCAGGTGCTCTACAAGGACGGTAACGTGGTCACCTACACCGTGAAGAAGTTCACCGCCAACCCCGACCTGGCCGATGCGCTCTTCACCTTTGACAAGAGCAAGCATCCTGGCGTCGAGGTGAACGACCTGCGCTGAGGCTCGTTACCCCCAAGAGGCGCGTGCATTCAGGCATCATGCGTGCATTGCTCTCTCCACTCCTATTCGCATCGATTTCGACATTCGCCCAGCAGCCGCGCGTGGCTCATGTGCTCGTTGCCCTTTGCGACAACGAGCACCAAGGTATCGTAAAGGTGCCCGCAGGCATCGGCAATGGGCAGAACGCGCGCACTAATCTGTATTGGGGCGCTGGGTACGGCGTGAAGACGCACTTCGATCGCGCTGAGGAATGGACGCGCATTCCCTGCGAAGCAGCTACGGAGCCGCATATCCTAGACCGCGCAGTGTGGAGGCATCGCGACAGTTCGGTGTACATCGTCGCCGAAGCCTACGATGGCCGCAACATCCGAGAAGCCACCATTGATCTGCTGCGCTACGCCGGCGGCGCTGGGCCGCGCCAAGTGCTGGCCAATGGCACCGCGCTGAACGCGGGTGGCAATGCATCGCTGATCGCTTACGTAGGCCACGATGGCCTCATGGACTTCACGTTGGAAGAGCGCTACAACGGACCGGTTGGGAACACGCGTGAGACCATCATCCTGGCGTGCATCAGCAAACGTTACTTCGCGGAGCACCTGCGCGCCACCAAGGCTCAGCCGCTGGTTTGGACCACCGGTCTGATGGCGCCCGAGGCCTATACGCTGCGCGCCGCGCTCAATGGTTGGGTGCGGCGCGAGACGGCCGAGCAGATCCGTGAGCGTGCTGCGACGGCCTACGACAAGTACCAGAGATGCGGAATCAACGGGGCGCGCCGTCTGCTGGTGACGGGCTGGTAGCGCGCTGACCATGGAAGTGGCCCGTGCCCGCGCCTTGCTGCCCGGTGAGATGCACGTAGTCGCGCAGCACCGTCTGGAGGAACTCCATGTTGTTCATGCCATCGCCGGTGATGCCCGTGGCGGCGCGCACCTTGGCCGCCATTTCATCCACCATGGCAAATCGGTTTGCGATGCGGGTGCTGCTGAGCACTTCCTTCACCAATGCTGTTTGCGCGTCCGTAAGGCGCACGGCTTGCGGGAAGCGCGCTTCGTAGGTGTCGCGCACCTCGGTGAGAAGCGTGTCGGCTAAACGTGTGCGCTGCTTCAGTGAAACCACCGTGGTGCCTCCGGCGATATCCCCGATGCGCTGGCCCTTGCCATTGATCAGCACCACGACCAACCCTAGGCCATAGAGGCTATCGAGCGGGCGGATGAGCCAGCGCAGCAGGTACTGCCCTAAGGTGGGCTGCCCACCATCGAGGCGCGCCACCTTGATCTTCATCACGCTCTTGCCGATGCTCTTGCCGTCCATGAGGAGCTCGCATGCCAGGCTGTAAAAGGCAGTCGGCAGCCAGATCAGGATCCAATAGGTGGCTACAACGGTTTCGCCCCAATCGGTTCCATCCATGATGAAGAACAGCATGGCCCAAAAGATGATCCATGCGAACTTCACCAAGCCATCGATGAGCCAAGCCACAATGCGGTCGCCGATACCGGCCACCTCATGGTGGATCATGACGTTCTGCGCCGTCTCGATTCCTATGGTGCTCATTCCCGCAGCGATCCTATTGCGCGCGATGGCCTACCCTTCGGTCTCGCGGGTCCATATGGCCTCGGTGATGCTCTGGCCGTTCTTGAAATAGTAGATGCCCCACTTCGCGATCACCTTGCTGTACTCATCGGCGCGGTTGCCGTTCACCACGATGCGCCGGATGATGACCTTGTTCCCTTGCGTTGAGCTTTCCTCGGTGACGCCAGGCGGATATTCCTGTGCGAGCTTATTGCGGTTGTAGTTGGCGAAGTCGCGCGGCGCATCGGTGGGCGTGGCGTCGAGCTGCGCCTTGTTGCGCGCACGCGCAGCATCGCTGGCCTGCACGTATCCGGCCTCGCGTGCCTGGTTCATGCGCTTCTGATCCTCGATGGCGCGCAAGCGGTCCTCATTGAGCTCGGCGCCCTTCCGCTGCCGCTCAGCCTCCTGATCGATCACCTTTTCCACTTGACTGCGCTGCGCGGCCGAACGGCTGGCGCTCGTTTCGGTGCGCTGCGACTCGGTCGCACGGATGCGTTCCGTTTGCTCTACAACGGTCTCGGCAGCCTTCACTTGCCGTTGCGCCAGGGTCTGCTCTTGTTGCATGACACGGTCCTGCGTGGCCACCTTCAGATCGTACTGTTGCGCGCTCACTTGGTCCGACCTGCTCTTTCTGCGTTCCTCCTCCTCTGCCAAACGGTCCTTCATGGCCTGCATCTCGGCCGCGCTCAACTCGCGCCGGGTCTCATCGCCACGGTAAAGGCCAGCTTGCGCTTCCTGCACACGCTCTTTGCCATCAATAGCCCCTGTGCGTCTCTTGCTCGCTTCGTCCGCTTTGGCGGCTTCGGCAGCCAAGAGGTCCTCCTGGTGCTTGCGGATGCGCTCCCACTTCTCTGCTTCTTCGCGCTCACGTGCCTTGCGCATGAACTCCTCGGCCTGTTGCTCATTGCTGCGGTCAATGGTGGTCGAGCGTTTGGAGCGTTGCTGTGATTCATCCTCGGCGGCCTTGATCGCGGCCAATTCGGCTTCCCGCCGCTGGCGCTCGAGTTCCGCAAGGAGTTTATCGATCTGCCCGATCTTGGCCAGCGGGTAGGTCTCCTCGGGCTTGAGGTCACTGGCTTCGGCATAAAGCCCACGGGCACGCTGGTAGTCTTTCACGGCCATGGCCTCATCGGCATTCACGATTGCGGAGCGGTAGCGCTCTTCCATCGCTTTCGACCCCTCGCGGGCCATTCGATCACGCTCCTCGGCGAGGCGCCGGGCCTCTGCATCGCGCTCGGCTTGAGCCCTCCGCTCAGCTTCCAAGCGATCACGTTCTGCATTCGCAGCCAACCGGGCGCGCTCGGCGTCCTCGGCTTCACGCTGCTTGCGCTCTTCCTCCTCGCGGCGGCGCTGCTCGGCCAATCGTTCTGCTTCGCTCTGGCTCGCCGCGCGCCGTGCCAGTTCAGCATCGATTGCGGCCAAACGATCCTTCGGGTACTTCTCCTGCGGCTTGATGCCCAGTGCCTCGGTGAACTTGGACCGTGCCCTTTCGAAGCTCTCCTGCTGAAAAGCCAGGTCGCCAGCGGCAACGAGCTCGCGATACTGACGCGCGATCTCCTCTTCCTCTGCCTTGCGCTTACGCGCCTCTTCATCGGCACGTGCCTTCTCGGCAGCGGCGAGTTCAGCCGCGAGCTTATCCGCGGCCTCCTTGGCAGCGCGCTCGGCAGCAGCACGCTCGGCAGCTTCGCGACCGGCAGCATCCTTGGCGGCCAGTTCAGCGAGTATGCCCTCGATCTCGGCAATTCGATCCTTAGGCCTCTGCTCATCAGGCTTCACCCCGAGTGCATCGGTGTATCCCGTGCGAGCCTGCTCGTACTTCTTGGCGCCGAAGTCCTTATCGGCCGCAGCCATGAGGTCAGCGAAGCGCTTGTTGCGGTCAGCGACCTCGCGCGCCAAACGCTCTTCTTCAGCCTTCGCCTTAGCCGCTGCATCGAGTCGGGACTCAATGTCGATGATGCGATCGCGTGGATGGGCTTCCGTAGGCTTCAGCAGAGCGGCATCCTTGTAATCCACGAGTGCAGCAGAGAGCTTCTCGGAGCTGAACGCCTTGTCCGCACGCGTGATAAGTTCGGCGTACTTGGCCTCCGACTCGCGTGCCTTGCGCTCCTCTTCCTCGCGCTTGGCCTTCTCGGCGAGCCGCTTATCAGCTTCGGCGATGCGGTCTTTGGGGTAGCGTTCGGCGGGCTTCAGGGCCGAGGCCTCTTGATACTTGGCCTTGGCTATGGTGTAATCGTCCTGATTGAAAGCCCCATCAGCGGCAGCAATCACCTGATCGTACTTGGCTTGCAATTCTTCCTGCTTGCGGCGCTCTTCAGCTTCGGCCTTGCGCTTAACCACCAAGGCAAGTTGGTCCTTGGGGTACTTCTCTGCAGGTTTGAGGCCGGCAGCTTCGGTGTATTTGGCGGTTGCGCCATCCCATTCCTCCTTGCCAAGAGCCGCATCGGCTGCCGTGACGGCTGCATCGTATCTCTCTTGGGTCTCTTTGGCCTTGCGCTCTTCCTCGGCTTTCTTGGCCAGCTCATCCTTCTTCTTGTTGATAAGGGCGATCTGGTCCCTGGGGTATTGCTCCTTGGGCTTCAGGTTGCCTGCTTCGGTGTACTTGGTGATTGCTTCATCGAGCTTGTCGCCCGTAAAGGCCTGCATCGCTTCGGCGAGCAGCGCTTTGTACTGCTCGTCCAGTTCCTTCGCTTTGCGCTCCTCTTCGGCCTTCTTGGCCAGTTCATCTCGCTTCTTGGCGATGGCGGCCAGTTGATCCTTGGGGTACTTTTCGTCAGGCTTCAGCGTGCTGGCCTCGTTGTACTTGGCCTCAGCATCGTCGTACCGTGCACCGGTGAACGCCACGTCGGCGGCGGCAATAGCAGCTTGGTACTTCTGCTGGTTCTCCTTGGCTAGCCTCTCTTCCTCCGCCTTGCGCTTCTCCTCTTCTTTCTTGGCAGCGATGGCGGCGAGTTGGTCCTTCGGGTATTTCTCATCGGGCTTCAGCGCACCGGCCTCGTTGTATTTGGCAGTGGCGATGTCCCAGTTGTTGGCTTTGAAGGCGGCATCGCCAGCGGCTACTGCAGCATCGTACTTCTGCTGAAGCTCTTTCGCCTTGCGTTCCTCCTCGGCCTTTTTGGCCAACTCCTCCTTCTTCAACGCGATGGCCGCGATCTGATCCTTGGGGTAGCGTTCTTGAGGCTTCAAGGTACCTGCCTCGGTGTACTTCACCGTGGCCTGATCCCAGTTCTCGGCTTTGAAAGCAGCATCTGCGGCGGTGATCGCAGCCTCGTACTTCTGCTGAAGTTCCTTGGCCAGGCGCTCCTCTTCGGCTTTCTTGGCGAGGTCGGCCAGGATGCCATCGATCTCCTTGATGCGCGCCTTAGGATGGGCCTCAGTCTCCTTGATGTCGAGCGCGGCCTCGTACTTGGCTTTCGCGGCCTCGTAGCTCTTCTTGCCATAAAGGCCATCGGCCTCCTTGATGATTGCAGCGTATTCCTCACCGCGCTGCTTATCCGCGTTAGCCGACTCCATGCGCATCTGAGCATCGCTCAGCTTGGCCTTCGCTACCGGATCCTCTGGTTTCAGGGTGAGCGCCTCTTGGAAACTGGCCACAGCCTTCTTGAAATCACTTGCTACCATGGCCGCATTGCCGGCAGTCATCAGCTTGGCGAACTCGACTTCGGCATTGGCCTCGCGCTTCTTTCGCTCTTCATACTCTTTGGTGAGCTTGATCTGCAGGTCGCGCATGCGGCCCGTGTATTCCATGTCCCAGGAGATATTGCCGGCGGCGCGGTCGTACTTCGCCTTCCCGAAAGGCTCCAGCAGCAAGGAGAAATCCATGCCTGCGAGCTCTTGGAGCATGGAGAAATCGGCGTTGATGCCGTGGCCGCCTTGCCTGTCCTCCTCCGGGATGTCACGCGTATCGATCACGATGTTCTTGCTCACATAGCCTTTCTTCGAGAGCAGTATCTTGTATTCGGAACCATAGTCGAGGTTCACCTCGTACTTGCCGCTGGCGTTGGTGGGCACCTCGAGCAGCTTACCGCCATTCTTGAGCACCGTGACAATGACCCCATCGATCTTCTTCGCGGTGGAGTGGTCCTTCACGGTGCCATAGACCATGACCACATCCACCTGTGCAACAAGCGAGGTTGCGATGAGGACCGTGAAGACGAATACGATTAGGCGCATCATGGCGCTATGCAAGGGGCTGATCATCAAGCAGTGCAGGGCATTGACCGGTTCCGAGCCGCCGCAATTTAGAACATCTTTGGCGGCTGCCCCTCCACCGCCATGCAAAGCATCTGGGAACGAACCGCTTTCAGCACCCGATCCGATTTCATTGTGGTTGGTGCTGGAATCGTCGGCCTTTTCGCTGCGCTCTTCATCAAGCGTCGCCATCCTGGGCAGCGCGTGGTGGTGCTGGAGCGCGGGCCATACCCTTCGGGCGCGACTGCTCGCAACGCTGGTTTCGCATGCTTCGGAAGCCCGAGCGAGCTGCTCCACGACATCGAGGCCGAGGGTGCCGATGCTGCCTTGACCCGCGCGGAGGAACGCTGGCGTGGACTGCATGAACTGCGCGCCGAATTGGGCGATGCAGCCATCGGGTTCGAGGCTTCGGGCGGACATGAGGTGTTCCGTTCGGGCGATCGCCTGTACCCGCGGGTAGCCGAAGAGTTCGATCGGCTGAACGATCTGTTGCGGCCAATTACCGGAACAACCACCTACCGCTGGGAACCAACTCGCATCGCCGGTTTCGGCCTGGCCGGAGTCGACCATCTGGCTCGAACGGATCTGGAGGGCGCCTTGGACAGTGGCGAGCTGCTGCGCGCATTGCTCCAAAAAGCTGCTGAAGCCGGGGTCGAAGTGCGGTGCAATGCGCTTGTGACCGAAATCGTGGAATCACCCGGTGAAGTCCTATTGCCCTTGCTCGATGGCACGGCTTGGCGTGGGGCGCGTGTCCTGGTTGCCACAAATGGATACACCCCAGCGCTGCTGCCAGCACTTGACGTGGTACCAGCCCGGGGCCAAGTACTGATCACCGAACCGATACCGGGACTGGCCTTGCATGGCACCTTCCATATGGACGAGGGCTTCTACTACTTCCGCGATTGCGCTGGCGGGGTGTTGCTGGGCGGTGGCCGCCACTTGGACCTCAATGGTGAACGAACCGCTGAAGAAGGATGCACGCCACGAATACAGGGTGCTCTTGAACGCCTTCTGGCTGATCTGATCCTGCCGGGCCGGCAGTTCAAGGTGGCCTACCGTTGGAGCGGCACAATGGCGTTCGGGGCACATGGCAAAGCTCCATTGGTGAAGCCCGTGGCCGAGCGCGTGGCCGTGGCCGTGCGGCTCGGGGGAATGGGCATAGCCATCGGCATCCGTGTGGCGCGCAAGGCCGTTGAGCTGCTGATCTAGCCGCTTCCTGTTTCAATGCTGATCTTCGTCAGGCGCAGAGACCCTTCACCTCTGTCAATTCGCAACCAACAACAACTCCCATGAGCACCGCAACCACCAGCACCCCACGAGCCCGCATCGGCGACCTTCATTTCGACCACATGGAATGGATCAACTCCTTGAAGTTCTACAAGGATGAGATTGGCATCTTCGAGCATCGCTTGGAGGACATCGTGCGCCGCAACACGAAACCGGAGATCATGGCCGAGCTGGAGCACTTCCAGAACCAGTTCATCCGGGAGAAGGAGGTGATCGATGAATTGCGCCACGACATTAAACAGGCCGAGAATGAGCTGGAGCGCGAGGCCAAGGATCATCCTGTCGCTATCGATCACCGTTGGTTCACGGACCATACCGGCCTTCGTGATCGGTTCCAGACCTTCGAGAAGCTCTATCGCGAGTTGAAGTCCGAATTCCAACAGTGGCTTGTGAGGCGGATGTGATCGGGCCCAATTGAGCTGCGTTGCCGCTCCGAGCTACCTTCGCCGCACCAAATCACGCCGTCACCATGAAGAAGCTCATCGGACTCGCCTTATGGCTGCTCGCCTTCCTCATCCCTTTCCGGTTCGCAATCCTCGACACCGATGACGTGATCGTACAGGAGACGGGGCGGGCCAATAACACCGTGGGACTGATCAGCTTCGTCGCCATGCTGGCGCTGATTTTCATCGGCTATTGGCTGGTCGATTCAGCAAGCAAGCAGCCCAGCTCTGAGGGTCACGCTCATTGATTCCTGGATCATGGCACGCATCCTCATCCCCACCGACTTCAGCTCTGGCGCCCTGCAAGCGGCGGTTTACGCCGTGCGCCTCTTCGGTGCCGAGGGCAATCGGTTCGTCCTGCTCAACACCTTCATGATGCCCCCAGGTGGTGCCAGCACCATGTGGAACATCGACGAACTCCTCGCAAAGGAGTCATTGGCTGGCTTGAAGCAGTTCGAGGCCGTGCTGCGAGAGGCACTCAAAGGATTGGATGTGGATCTTGAGACCATCTGCGAGCATGGCGACCTCCCGAACGTGGTGGACCGCTACCTGACCGATACCGAGAAGCCGATTTGCGTGGTTATGGGAACCCAAGGCGCCAACGGCTTGCAGGAGGCGCTGTTCGGCAGTAATACGGCCAGTGTCATCAGGCATGGCAGTTTCCCCGTGCTAGCCGTTCCTGGCAAAGCCGAATACAGGGCCCCGAAGCGCATCTTGCTGGCAGATGATGGCGGCCCGGTGAACCGTGAGGCCCTTGTATTGCTGCTCGATATTGCTCGGTGGAGCCAAAGTGAATTGCGGATCGCTCGAGTCGTGAATGACCAGGTTACGGCCGATGGATCCAGTGCGCAGGCCTACGACCAAGTGCTTGGCGGCATTCCGCACAGCCAACAGTTCCTCAGCGCAGAGAATGTAGAAGCCGCGTTGAACGACCTGGCCGAGCAAGGCGATGCGGACATGCTGGCCGTGCTGCACCGCAAACGTGGCTTGTTCCAGGGCCTTTTCCATCGTAGCACTGCTGCCAAGCTGGCCATGCACACGCACCTGCCGCTGCTGGTGCTGCAGCAAGCCGATCGCTGATGGCCAGCATCCTTCAGCGCGGCTCGCTCCCCCTCTTCGTATTCAAGGGAATCGCAGTCCGCTTGCACTGGAGCTTCGTGCTTCTACCGCTGTACGTGCTCATTGCCGGCATCTCCGAAGGTCTTGGGTGGGACGATATCGGACTCCGGCTCGGGATGGTGGCCATCGCGTTCGCTTGCGTTGTGATGCACGAGTATGGCCACGCCCTTACTGCTCGGCGCTTCGGCGTTGGCACCCGCGACATCACCTTGCTTCCTATCGGCGGTGTGGCCTCATTGGAGCGCATGCCCGAAGAGCCACGCCATGAGTTCTGGATCACCGTTGCTGGTCCTGCGGTGAATCTGGCCATAGCGCTCATCGCAATCGTGGCTATGGCTGCCCTCGGCCTGATGTCGTACTTCACCGACCTGCTGCTCGGTGGCGCATCGCTGTGGACCAACGCGCTGCTCTTCCTCGCTGGCCTCAACATCTGGCTCTTCCTCTTCAACCTGATTCCAGCCTTCCCTATGGATGGCGGCCGGATCCTGCGCTCGTTGCTGGCCATGCGCATGCCCCGCGAAAAGGCCACCCGGATCGCAGCAGGCCTGGGTCGTGGCGTGGCGATCCTTGGTATCGGCTACGGGCTCTTTCAAGGTCAACCATTCCTGGCACTCATCGGCTTCTTCATCTTCATGGCGGCAGGAGCTGAGGCCCGCAACGTGGTTCAGGAATCACGGTGGAGCAGGTGATGCGAACGCGCTACTGGAGCATGGGCGCTGTTACCACGGTGCGCCACGCCACGCAGGAGTTGCTGCATGGTGGCGACACGGCGTTGGTGGTCATCGGGCTCGACGGACTGCCCATCGGTGTCCTGCACAAGAACGACTTGATTCGAGCCGTTGAAGCCGGTCACGCCGACGCCCGTCTGGTGGACCTTCCGCCGCGTGAAGCACCTGTGATAGGCATTGCTGCGGATGCGCACGAGAGCACGCAGCAGATGATCATGGCCGGGCTGCCATTACTGCCTGTGGTGCACGACCGCCGGTTGGTTGGCGTGCTGGAAGCCGCCAATCTCGCCGAGTTCCTGAAGTTGAAGCAGGCCGAAGCCACGACGCGCAGCTAGGTCCATCGGCCTGGTGCTGCCCGTTATCCCTTTGGGCGTTTGGGCTCGTGCAGGGTGAAGACCCTGGAGATATTGAAGCCGAAGTGGACCCCGGCACCATCGCTCGGGTTGCTGAAGGTCTTGCCCCAATCGCCGGTGCTCTCGGTGATGAAGGCTCGGTCGAACATGCCTGCGCTGTTGCTGAAATGCAATTGGAAAACGTGGCCGCCCGTCTCAATATCGAACCCGACAGAGAGCGATTGCTTGAAGCCCTCGTCCAGTCCATCTGGAAGCACATTGAAATACTCAGCGTTGAAGGTGAGCCGCTTGGTGAGCTTCACGCGCCCGGCACCGCTCACATGGAAGACATCGTTCGGTGAATCGGCAGCGGCCACCAGGTTGCGGTGTACGACCCCCGGATTCAATTGAAGGCTGAGCGTCTCGTTGAATTTCCGGCCCACGATCACTGTCCATGCATAAGACAAGCGATGCGAGAAGTAGTCGGTGCGTGAAGGATTGTACCAAGGCACTTGGTCCGATGCCAGTGTGGTCATGGACGATGCCGCCACCACGGCCAATGTGATCGGCGCTTTGCAGCCCGCGTCGCATTGCCGGACCAGCTTGTACTTCACGAATCCATCGATGGTCTTTTGGTATCCGCTGCGGCCAATGCCGACCATCAATCGATCATTCACCCCGTAATCGAAGCCCAAGCGCACCGTTGCCCCATCGAGTCCGTAGGCTTCGCGCCCACCGCCGTTAACAGGTCCGAAACGGTGGCCGATGCGGAAGTCGAGCACGCCTGCCGCTGTGTTCTCCAGGCTATGGCCATTGATCACGCGCGTGGTCTTGAAAGCCGCGTTGGTGTATTCCGGACCGGACTCCTCTTCTCCAAGCAATCCCAGCAGGTCTTCTTGTGCATGACTGTGCGTGGCGCAAAGCGCGGCAACGAGGAGCAAGGGGATGAAACGCATGAATCGTGGTCGGTTGTCGAGGTTGACAGATCAGCAGTGATTGCCGATCAGGGCATCTTGGTGTAATCCATGCGCACGTTCAGGTCCATGGTCTCAGCGATGTTCTTGCGCACGGCGCCGGGAATCTTGATGCCATGATCCTCAGGCTTCACCTGGAACTTGCTTTCCGCGCGGATGCCGCCCTTCCCATCAACGGTGATTGTGCCGGTGGTCTTAATCGGTTGATCAACGCCGTGGATGTTGATCGTGCCCTCAACCGTGACCTGATAGGAACCTCCTTTGGCAAGCTGGTCCGCTGCGACTCCTTTCAAAGTGCCCTTGAAAGTGGCTTTGGGGAACTTGTTGCTCTCCATGTAGTTCTCGTTGAAATGCTCTTGCATGAGCGCCTTCTCGAAAGTGAAGGCCTTGATGAGCAGCGAGAACTCAATGGCACCGGAAGTAGCATCCCACACGCTCGTCACCTTGTCGTTATCGGCGTGGATATCCTCAATCGGCGTTGATGAGTGGAAATCGACATGGCCGGTGCGTGTCATGTAGCGCTCTTGTGCGGCTAGGGTGAGCGGTGCCAGAGCAAGGCTCAGGGCGAAGGTCTTCAGCAGGTTCATGGTTCGTTGTTTCGTTTTGTTCAGGCAAGCATCATTCCACGGTCACGCAGCGCTGCAGGATCACATCACCTGGGAGCATTCCGCCACCGGTGTAGCCTGTGCAAACGCCTTTCACGAGCACCTTGTCACCGGCCTTCCATGCGGCAGGCAAGGTTCCTTGCTTGAATTCGCAGGCGATTCCGGCCATTTCATCATCGGTTTCGAGCGTCACATTCGCAGGGGCAGTTCCACCTGCATTCGTCACCTCGCGGATCGTGCCGGACACCTTCACGACCTTCTCCACGTACTGCGAATTGGCTGCCGCTTCGTCATTCACGAATGCAGCAAGCAGCTCATCGGCCTCGAGCGTGAAATCCGCCTTGGATTCGGACAGGTCCGCATGTCCACGGTTGAACTCCGAGTAGCCGTACCACCCGCCTATCGCTAGCGCGACAGCGCCTATCAGGATCAACGTGCGTGCTTTCATGGCGTCCTAATTCTGTGGTGCGCCGGCATCGAGCCAAGCCTGCACCTGATTCTGGTTGCACGCTGGCAGCTTCCCGCTGGGCGGCATGAAATAGGGCGAACCTGTTACCACCACCCCGCGCAGCTTGCCGTCGTCGGCAATGGCCTTCACGGCGGCGTAGCTCGTGAGCGCAGGAGATTGCGCTCCGGGAACATGGCACCCAGGTATGGCGCAGCTCGCCTGCACAAGTGGCTCGATTGTGCCGCTCCAGGTCACAGCAGAAGTATCGCAGAAGGTGTTGGGGTACAACTCCTCCTCGTTGTCGTAATAGCAACCGGGGAGCGCGAGCAATACAAGAGCTGCGAGTACGAGCGGGACATAGCGGCGATGCATGGTGGCGGCTTGAGCGCGCGTTCGCGCATCGCGAACATACGAGCCATTGGTAAGGCTGGAGTTCATTGGGCCGATCGCGTCAATTATTGGGTGCTCCTTGCGCGATCCAGAGCTGGATCTGCCGGATGCGACAGGCATTGAGCTGCGGACCTGAGGGCGGCATGGCCGTGTAGGTGGGCAGATGGCGAACCGCCCCCTCCAAGCTTCCATCCATGGCGCGCTGATTCACCACGCTCCATTGCGTGAGGTTGATTCCTGCTGAAGGTGTGGACCCACTATGGCAGCTGGTGCAGCGCGCCTGCATGATCGCAGCGATGGTGCCGCTGTAGGTGACATTGAGTGTGTCGCAGGCCGCCGATTCGCAACTGTTGTTCTGCGCACCCTGATTGATCCACTGCTGTATGAGCGCGATCTGTTGCGGCGTGAGCGGGGAGAATGGCGGGCGCGGCATGATCTTATCCGGGTCGTCCTCGGTGATGGCTTCCATCAGGTCGCCGTCCTGCACGATGCCGCTGGCCATCAGGGTGGCATAACTCGTGATCTGGATGTCGTCGTTGTCGTCGTTGGCCGTATGGTGGCAGTTGAGCCCTTGGCCCGGATTGGTGCAGCTGCTGGTGAGGATGGGCAGCACCTGTTGCTGGAAGTACACCACATTCGGATCGCAAGGCTGATCGCCTGGGTCGGTGCCGCCATTGCCGCCGTCCACAACCCCAGGGCCAATCTGCGGTTCATGCTTGCACGAATCAAGCAGCAGCGCCATGACCAGGCCAGAGAAGGCGCCTACCCACCAAACCCACCTACGATTCTTTGTCCCGGCCATGGCTACTGCTTCTTGCGGTTCGGTGCGAACGTAACCCGACTCACGGAGCTCTGCTCGGTCGAAGCCGACGAAACGGGAATTCCTGCTTCTGAACTCGGCATCCCGCTCACTACGGCAACTGGGCACGGGTTCTCTTCCGCAGACTGCTCTTCAAGCCACCGCAGCAGGCTGAGCGCATCCAACGGGCTCGAATACCGGTGAATCGCATTCATCCGGATGATCGCGCCGAGTCGCTGCCCTGCATCCATGGCCAGGAGCGCATCGAGGTCAGTGGGATCAAGTTGGAACGGCGCCACCATGTATCAGTCGGTTGTCCAAATATCCGGGTCAGTCCAGGGCGGAACCAACGCCAAGCCGACGAAGCGGGAAACACGCTGGCCGAAGCGGCATATCACCTCACTCGCCAGCCAGCCAGCGCTTGAACGCCGCGCTGCGCTCGCTGCTCACGATGGCATCCTCGCTGTATGGTGGATCGAGGATCACCTTCACACGGCTCTTGCTGTAGGTGAGCAGCTCCTTTATGCTCCGCAGCTGCACGATCAATTGGCGATTCAGTCGAATGAACTGCTGCGGGTCGAGTTGCTTCTCCAGGCGATCGAGGCTCTCATCGAGCGGAAGGTCCTTGCCTTCACGCGTACGGAGAAAGGTGTTCTTCAGGAGCGAATGGATGTAGGCGATCTGATCGGGCTCCACCACTTTGAAATGCTCCCCGTAACGGATAAGGAATCGCTTCGCATAGGCCTGCGGCTGCTCGGCCACGGTTGCAGCGGCCAATGGCACATGATCGCGGATGAGGCCAAGCTGCTTCACGCGTTCGATGGCGGACCGCAGCTCATCCGCGTTCACGGGCTTCAGCAGGTAATCGACCGCATGCACCTTGAAGGCCTGCAGGGCATGGGCATCGTAGGCTGTGGTGAACACCACCGGGCAAGGCACCTCCACCCGCTTGAACACCTCGAAGCTATCGCCATCGGCCAATTGCACATCGAAGAGCGCGAGATCGGGTGCGGCATTCGCGCCAAACCACTCCACAGCACCGGTGATGCTCGGCACATCGGCCACTACCTCGATGCCTCCATCGAGCGCTGCGAGCATCTTCCGCAAGCGCTTCACCGCGGCTTGCTCATCTTCAACGACCAGGACCTTCATGATGCAAAGTCAAGCAATGGAATCCGAACGGTGAAACGATGATCAACGGCTGAGATGCCGATGGGCCGCTTCGAAAGCGCTGCGTAGCGCTTGCTGATGCTATCCAAGCCGAAGCCGGTGGACCGCGGTGGCGTGGCGCGTTCACGGATGGGGTTGCGCACGACGAGCTCATCCTCTTCCGATGCAATGTTGACCACGAATGGCTCGCCACCGGCGATCACATTGTGCTTCAAAGCATTCTCCACCAGCAATTGCAGCGTGAGCGGCACGATGCACCGCTTCATCGCCTCCGCTCCTACTCGCACTTCCAGGCGCACCGCTTCACCGAATCGCCGTTGCTCCAAGGCGAAGTAGGTCTTGAGCAGGCGCAGCTCCTCTTCCACGGTGATGCATTCGCGATCGCGCACCAGAAGGATGTTGCGGAAGAAGGTGCTCAGCTGCTCCACGTGCTCCACCGCGTGCGATGGCTCGCTCTCGATCAACTCCGCCAATGCGTTGAAGCTGTTGAAGAGGAAATGCGGATCGACCTGTGAGCGCAGTGCCTCCAATTGGAACCGCACCTTCTCTTCATCCATCCGTTGGCGGTAGAGCATGCGCCGGTCGCGCGCGCGGATGAGCAGCAGCACCACGACCAATACGATCAGTGCAAAGAGCGCGATCACCCACCAGCGCTGCCACCAAGGCGGATGGATGGTGATCTCAAGTTCGTTCCAGGCCGCATCGCTCAAGGGCGCACCGATGAAGGCCCGCACTTGGAAGCGATACCTGCCCGGCGGCAATTCCGGGAATGCCGCGGTACGGTCGCGCGTTTCGGTGATGCGCTCGCTGAAGCCGAGCAGCCGATACTGGAAACGAAGCGCTTCGGGGTCGGTCCAATGCGTTGCTGTGAAGCCAATGACCAAAGCGCTGCGATCATGCGCCGCAGAGATCCCAGCATCGATTGGCACCGGTTGCCCATCGAGCGCCACGGACGTGAGGAAAGCGGTGATCTGCTGCGCGAAGTGGCGTGCGCGCGGTTCTATCCGGAGCAAGCCGGCGCTGCATGCGAACCATAACCCGTCGTGCGCATCTACAGCGACAGTGCCTAATTCAGCAGTCGCATCATCGAGCCCGAACGCAGCGGCTATCTGCGTTCGCGCACCCGTGGCCGGATCGAATGCCAGCGCGCCGGTGCTCCCGAACACGATCAGCCGGCCACCTGCTTCAGT
>DAORNP010000020.1:33907-34613 GCA_035441065.1 Flavobacteriales bacterium
CGTAGAGGTCGCCATCGAAGGGAGATGCTTCACTTGCGTGGCACTCCTCTCGACCTTCATTCAATGCACAGAATCCGGTGCCCGGACCCACCGCCCAAATCCGGCCATCGCTGCCTCGATGCAGAGCGTAGTAGGTGCGATCGGCCACGGAAGCCCTGCCCATCTCAGCACCGCGCTCATACCACACTCCACGACCATCAGTGGCCATGTAAGAAGTGCCGTGATCAGCCAACGCATCGAAAACGAAGCCTGCATCGCCACCAGCTCGATGGAAGCCCAGCTCATCCATCACCGTGATGCCGTTGAGTGTCGCGAAGAGCATGCCTCGTTCAAAGGCTCGGACGCGCAGCACATTGTCTTCCGATAAGCCATCGCGCGTCGTGTAGCGCTTCATCGTGCCATCTGGCGAAACGGCAAGAACACCCGATCCGAATGTGGCTGCCCAAAGCGTTCCATCGGGTGCCGCGGCCAAGGATACAATGGGCGTCATCATATTCACATTCACCTTCACCTCCGTGAGTCGGCTCTCTTCGCTGAAGCGCGCATCGTGCCGGAAGAGGCGGTGCCCTTTGGCGAACCAGAGACGTTGGTCGCGGTCGATGCAGATAGCCGTGATGTCGCGCAATTCGATGCCTTCATGCTCGGCCGCAACCAGGATTGCCGGATCGGCACGTCGGAGCACATCGCTGCCATCGCACCACCAGAG
>DAORNP010000020.1:34623-35747 GCA_035441065.1 Flavobacteriales bacterium
CGTCAATGGCACGCATCAGGCTTCGCGGGTCATGCTTGTCCGGTGCATCCTGCCGATAGATGCCTCGCTTCAGTTCAAGATCGATGGCGATGAGGCCCGCTCCCTCGGTGCTTGCCCACAGCATGCCGGCGGTTTCCTGCACTTGTTTCACCGCACCGAAAGCCCATGGCTGCGCGATGAGCAATGGCTCTTGCCCGGGCATCCATCGGAAGACACCACCTCGATCGGTACCCGCCCAAATCCGTCCCCCGGCATCCGATGCGATGCACAGCACCAGATTGTCCGGAGCGCCTTCGGCTTCACTCATGCGCATGCGGACCTCGCCTGCCTCAACGATCGCGATGCCTTGGTCGGTAGCCACGGCCAGCTTCCCGTTGGGCAGGATTGCGAGACCATTGATGTGATCATCCGGCAAGCCCGACTCCGAGGAGATGCGCGAGAGCACTCCATCCTTCAATCCGAACAGACCGGCACGGCGCGTCCCGATCCAGACCTTGCCGTCTCTCGCAATAGCCAGATGATCGATGCGGGATGCCGCGAATGATGTATCGCGCAAGAGCGTATCGCAGCGCAGGCCGCCGCAATGGAGCAGAACACCATCCGCCGTGGCGATCACCGTTGTGCTGCCATGTGCTGCCAGCGCCGTGATGCCTTGCACCCGTGCGACCAATTCGGTGGCATGTCCATCGGTGCGAAGCAGACCCAGATCGCTGGCCGCCCAGATGATGCCGCGATCATCCTGCGCGATGGACTGTATGCGCGGACGCTGTTGGCCCGGCCGCAACTCGAACTCGCGCACCAGCGGGAACTGCGCGAAAGCCGAAACGACTTGGAACAACAAAGCGATCGAGACAATCAGCCTCATGGCTTCGCGGCGAAGAAGAGATCCAGTTCAACCTGTACCACTGCCGCCACCTTCTGCTGCACGACGCGCGGAATGCGGATGCCATGATCGGCCACGGGCACCTCGAAGCGGGAACGCACGTGGATGCCCTCAGCATTCACCTCTACGGAGCATGGGATCACGCGCTCTTGGGCTTCGCCACGGATGGTGAGTGTGCCTTTCGCGCGCACTTCATGCTTGGCTGCCATGCGGAGATCAATGCCCTCGATGATGCGCCCGG
>DAORNP010000020.1:35764-37025 GCA_035441065.1 Flavobacteriales bacterium
CAAGACATCGAGACCATGTAGTTCTCATTGAAATGCTCGCGCTGCAACGGCGCATTGAAGCCCATGAATTCCACGATGGGCACTTGCACGGCGAAGGAGCGATCGGCGCGATCGAGCACGCCCTTCACTCGGTCGTTCCCGGCTGTGATGGTCTCCAAGGGCGCGGTGCTGGTGAAACGCACCTGCGACCGGGACACGTGCACGATATCACGGTCCTGGGCTTCGGTCAACAACGAACCGAACAGTGCTGCGATGAAGATGGGCAAGCGCCACATGGCGCCGAAGGTAGATGGGGCTAACGCGCGATCACCACCCGCTGCATGCTACGGGCTCCATTCGCCTCCAATGCCAAGAGGTAGCTGCCGGTCGCAAGCGAGCGCACATCGATGGCCTCTGCACCGGAGCGCAACTGCTGCGAAAGCACACGCACGCCTTGCGCATTGAACAACTCCACGCGTGCAGGCGATTCGCTGCGGATGCTGATGCGATCATCAACGAGGGTGGCCCAAACAAAGCCCTCGTTGCCCGCTGCTTCATTGATTGACGTTGAAAGTTCACAGGTTGTGATGGCGGTTACCCGCGTGCTGAACGAGGTGCTGTCGATGAAAGCGGCGACCGCTGCATCATCGCCCTTGAGGAAATGATCGAGCCAGAGGGTGGCGAAGTCGTTCACCACTTCCTGCTGCGCGGCGCGGGAAATAGCTGGCGCAGGCGTGCAGGTGAGTTCACCGAAGTTGCAGTTGAAGTTGAAGTCGGCGAAGTAGCAATGCCCCCCACCCAGGATGTTCACGAAGGCACGGCAAGGCACGGTGAGCGCATTGTACATGGGCTGCTGGTGCTGCGGAATGGGCGTCACGCAATCGTTGCCTCCGGCGAACATGAGCGTGGGCACCTGCACTTGCGCGCAAGCCGCGACAGCGCTGGGATTCGTTTCCGCGGCGGCGAAATTCACCACCGTGGTGATACTGGTGTTGTTGGCCGCGCCCAAGAAGCTGGACCCGCCGCCCATGCTATGGCCCATGAGCGCGCTGGTGGGCGCCACGCGCTGGAAGAACGGCGACGCTGCTTCGCTGTTGGCGGCCTGCAGTGCCGAAGCGACGAAAGCAATGTCGAGTCCGAAATTGCTGTGGCTGGGGCTGAAGCCGGTCTCGGTGGCAGGCAGCGCAACGATGTAGCCGCGCGGCACGAAGTGGTTCCAGAGATTCGCGTACGCATCGGTTCCCATCACGAAGCCATGGCCGACCACCAGCACGGGCCATTC
>DAORNP010000020.1:37062-37788 GCA_035441065.1 Flavobacteriales bacterium
CGGGGTAGTAAAGGTTGGTGGCGATGTTGCGGTTGCGGCTCGCATCGAAGAAGGTGATGCTCCGGTTGCCGATAAGGTAGGGCTGGGCCCAAGACATGACAGGCAAGAGGCCGACAAGGAGGAGTACGTTCGGTCGCATGGGTGCAAGCTACTTGCGGCAGCAACACGTAACGAAGCGCCGCGGTTCAATCCTTGTCGTGGTCGGCACATCACGCCCGGCTTGGCCCGGCCTGGTGCATCGCACAAGAAAAGGAGCATGGTGAAGGACCTCCACCCCACCTCCTTCGCTGCACGGCTCCCGATGGGCCTTAGCGCCCAGATCGCGATTCACGGAATTCTCCCAATCAATTCAGCAGGTTGTGGCCCGTCGCGTGCACAGGTCCTGCAGATGACCTAACTGGGGGGGCTAGCCCAAAAACGCTTCACCGTGCAAGTGGATACTGAGGAACTGTCCAGGCTCGCTCTGCGCGTGCTGGATGCCCAAGGCCGCGTGATGGTGCATGAGGACTGGGGCATGAGCAGCGGCCTACGGCAGTGCAGCTTAACCATTGAGGCTGGGCGCCTGGGACATGCTTCGTTACGGAGTCCAATCATGTGCGGCGGATGGCCAAGCGCCTAGTGGTGCAATGATGTTTGTGCTGCGGGTAAAGTCGTCGGACTATATTCGCCCCCGTTTTCAGGGACCCGTAGCTCAATTGGATAGAGCATCTGACTACGGATCAGAAG
>DAORNP010000021.1:0-18918 GCA_035441065.1 Flavobacteriales bacterium
TTTCCACCTTGGTCGCGAACCGAGGATGCGAATGATGCAAGGCCCGAAGGGCCGCGGATCAGCAATGAAGCCCTCCCTGACGGGAAAGGCCGACGAAGGAGGCCAATCCCCTTTCCACCTTGGTCGCGAACCGAGGATGCGAATGATGCAAGGCCCGAAGGGCCGCGGATCAGCAATGAAGCCCTCCCTGACGGGAAAGGCCGACGAAGGAGGCCAATCCCCTTTCCACCTTGGTCGCGAACCGAGGATGCGAATGATGCAAGGCCCGAAGGGCCGCAGATCAGCAATGAAGCCCTCCCTAACGGGAAAGGCCGATAGGAGGCCAATCCCTCCTATTCATGAATGGCGAACAGGCGGCGCGGATGACCCAAAGCCTGAATCACCGAATCGTAAAGAACCGACCGCATGTTGGCCTTTCGTCGCGGCATCCGCGCGCAACCGCCATCTTTGACCGCCCTTAACCGGAACAAACAGACAACAACCCCCACACGCAATCCCTCAAACATGGTACGCAAGTTTCTGTCCCTCTGCTTGGCTGGCCTCGTGGGCCTCAGCCTGCTCAGCACACCGGTCATGGCGCAGGACGCCCCGGCAGCTGCTTCAACCGAAGTGACCGAAGCCGCCGCTCCGGGTGGCCACCAGATGTTCAAGCAGCGCTTCATCGAAGGCGACCCGATCTGGATGGCGCCCGTTCTCGTGTGCTTGATCCTCGGTCTGGCAATGGTGATCGAGCGCATCATCTACCTGAACATGGCCAGCACCAACACGGACAAGCTCCTCAACTCCGTGGAAGCCGCCCTCAAGAGCGGCGGTATCAATGCAGCGCAGGAGGTTTGCCGCAACGCGCGCGGACCCGTAGCCGGCATCTTCTACCAAGGCCTGGACCGCGCTCATGAGGGCGTTGACATCGCCGAGAAGAGCATCGTGGCCTATGGTGGCGTGGAGGTGGGCCGCCTCGAGCGCGGCCTTCCTTGGATCGCACTGTTCATCGCGCTTGCTCCCATGCTCGGCTTCTTGGGCACCGTGATCGGGATGATCTTCGCGTTCGACCAGATCGCGGTCGCCAACAACATCAGCCCGGCCATCGTGGCGGGCGGTATCAAGGTGGCGCTGCTCACCACCGTGTTCGGTCTCATCGTCGCCATCATCCTGCAGATCTTCTACAATTACCTGCAGAGCAAGATCGACAGCATCAGCGGCCAGATGGAGGAAGCCTCCATCGGTCTGGTCGACATGCTGGTGAAGCACAACATGAGCAAGCACTAGCCATGAAGCACACCTCAACGAATAGCATCGGCCGCATAGCGCAATGGGCGCTCATGGGGCTCGGGGTGCTCTTCACCATCATGATCTTCACGGGCAGCGAGCTCGGTATCGACGGCGGCCTGTGGATCACCTACATCGCCATGGCTATTGCCACCGTTGCGGCCATCGGCTTCTCCGTAACCGGCCTTACGCGGAAATCACTGATCGGCATCGGTGCCTTTGTAGGCCTGCTGCTCATCGCCTACCTGATCTCCGATGGCTCGGATGCGGCGAAGTACAACCTCTCCGAAGGCGCCTCGAAGTGGGTCGGCGCTGGTTTGATCACCATGTACGTCGCTCTCTTCGGAGCCATTGGCGCCATCGTTTACGGCGAGGTCACCCGCATGTTCAAGTGAATACGCCATGCTGAAGAAACGCGCAAAGCAAGGCCCGGGCGAGATCAATGCCGGCTCCATGGCCGACATCGCCTTCCTGCTGCTCATCTTCTTCCTGGTGACCACCACCATGGACACCGATGTGGGCATCCTGCGCTTGCTGCCGCCCATCGTGGAGGACCAGGAGTCTGAGATCATCAACCAGCGCAACGTGTATGAGGTGCTGGTGAACGATGCCGACATGCTGCTCGTCGAGAAGGAGTTCATTGACATCAAGGACCTCCGTGCCGGTGCCAAGGAGTTCATGACCAACCCCTCCAATCTCGATAACCTCCCTGCGCGGACCCGGGTGTCCGCTGCTGAATGCCGGGAGCAGCTCGCCCAGTACAAGGGTTGGCTGGCTGCTGCAGATGATTCTTCGAAGGCGCGCTTCGAGGAAGGCGTGAAGAAGTGGGAGGGCAAGCTGAAGGCGATTGAGCTGATCGGCGATTACACCGAGCTCCCCAACGATGCCCTTATCTCCCTGCAGACCGGCTCGAAGACCAGCTACAACATGTACGTGCAGGTGCAGAACGAACTGGAGTCGGCCATCCGGGAGCTGCGCGATGAGCTGAGCAAAGAGAAGTTCGGCCGCAAATTCACCGAGCTCGACGAGAAGAATGACGTCGATCAGGACCGAATCAAAGCCGTCCGCCTGGTGTACCCGCAGCGCATCTCTGAGGCCGAGCCTGTTGACCTCACCAAGAAGAACTAGCCATGTCTCGCTTCAAGGAAAAGAAAGGAAGCACGCCCGCGATCAGCACGGCATCGTTGCCCGACATCATCTTCATGCTGCTCTTCTTCTTCATGGTGACCACCGTGATGCGCGAGGTGGACCTGAAGGTGAAGGTGGTGCTGCCCGAAGCCAAGGAGGTGACCAAGCTTGAGGACAAAGCCCTTGTGGATTACCTCTACATCGGCCCGCCCTCGAACAAGCAGTTGGGCACCGAGCCGCTGCTCCAGCTCAACGACGACTTCGCCCGCCTCGACGAGATCGACCCTTGGGTGAAAGCCGGCAATGATCGCCGTGACGAAGTGCTGCGCGGCAAGATCACGCGCTCATTGAAGGTGGACAAGGACACTTACATGAAGTTCGTGACCGATGTGAAGCAGGAGCTGCGCAAGAGCAACGCACTGAAGATCAACTACAGCACCTCACGCGGCCGTTGATCCCATAGAGCACTGATGGAACGGCCGCCGCAAGCGGCCGTTCTGCTTGAGTAGCACTACATGCTGTGGCGCGATCAAGCACCAGCTCCCCAGCGCACCCACAACGCCATGCCGACCAGCGCCACCAGCGAAAGCTCAGCCAGCCAGGCGCGCCTCGGATTCAAGAACAGATAGGCTGCGATCACACCTACGGGCAAGGCCGCGAGCACGGCAGGGAATCCGCCCTTGAGCGTAGAGAGGAGCCCTATCAGCAGGGCCAAGGCCAAGGCTAGCGCCATGAAGGCCGATCGCAGGTTCTTGCCGCGGATAACGCTTTTCAATTGGCTCCGGTTGAATGCAGCGAGCGCCAATAGCAAGATGGGCAGCAAGAGCACGAGGTAGGCCTTGCTCGCCGAGCCCTGCCAGAGCACGGCCGGCGCCATTTCCGCAGGAATAAGGCTCCGCAGAGGCAGCCAGGGCGCTTGACCGAGCAGTTGCAGGACCATCCAGGCCAGATAGAACATGAGCGCCACGCCGATCGTGGGCACCGCGTACTCGCGCCACGCGAAGGACCGGATGAGTGAGGTGCTGATCCACAGCACCACCAGCAGCACCACGTAAGGCAGATAGCACAACGCCGCCAATCCGATGAGCAACGATGCATCGAACAAGGGTGCCAAGGCAGCACTGGTATTCGTGATGGACCATGCCCGGCGCAATGCGAAGAGCACAAAGGGAAGGCCGAGCAGTGCAGGATCATAGCAGGCCGGCCCGCCTAAGCCCGCCAAGGCCAAAGGGAAAGTGATGGCTACAAGGTGATTGCGGCGGTCCATCAACTCCAGCGCATTGATGAGGGCCGCCAACTGAATGGTTGAAGTAGAGACCAGCACGAGGCCCAAGAGCGCATGCGTCAAAGCCGACTCCCCGATCCACGATTGAACCACGGCAGCGAGTGGCATCAGGGCGCCGCTTGGCAAAGGCGGATGCCAGAAGGCGGGCGCGAAGAGCAGGGCCACCACCAGCGGCACGGATACCAGCACGGCGGGCTGGTTGCTGCGGAAGAAGGCGGCGAGCATGCGGTGACGAGGGGCGAAGGTCGTGAAGGCTGCGGTTAGCCCATGGAAGGCGCCGGGAACCCGGCATCAATCGCCCGCCTATCTTCGCCCCGCTTCACGCCATACCGCCATGCAAGACTTCGCATTCGCCCTCGGCCATTTCCTGGAGTGGACCTTCAAGATCCTCGAGAAGATGGGCTGGTTGCCCGTAACCCTCACGAGCATCACGCTCTTCCTGGGCATCGTGTACTGGCTCAACCTGCAAGGCAAGTACAACCGCCGGGCCAAGGCGAACGGCACCATGGCCTAAGCGCCAAGGAGCCTCAGCCGCCCGCTCACACTCACTGCTTCACTGCAGCGGCCCGTTGCGTGGGCTGCTTCACCCAATCCTTTCCGTCGCGGCGGTAACGGCCCTCGAACCCGATCGCTTCGGCTGCGCGGTAAGCTGAGGCAATGGCGCTTTCCAAGTCCTTGCCGATTCCCGTAACGGAAAGCACGCGACCGCCATCGGTCACCAGGGTATCGTTCTTGATGCGCGTGCCTGCATGGAACACGTACGCATCGCGCACCTGATCGATGCCGGTGATGACCTTGTCCTTCTCGTATTCGCCGGGATAGCCTTCTGATGCCAGCACGATGGTGACAGCGGTGCGGTCATCCACATCCACGTGGCGTTCGCTGAGCGTGCCGGTGGCGATGCCCTCGAAGAGGTCGAGCAGGTCGCACTTCAGGCGCGGCATGATCGCTTGCGTCTCCGGATCGCCCAAGCGCACGTTGTACTCGATCACGTACGGTTCGCCATTCACGTTCATCAAACCCATGAAAAGGAAGCCCTGGTAAGGGATGCCGTCCTTCTTCAAGCCGCGGATGGTGGGCGCCGCCACGCGGTCGTGCACCTTCTGCATGAAATCCTTGTCGGCGAATGTCACCGGGGATACGGCGCCCATCCCGCCGGCGCCGATCTGGCTGTGAAGTTCGTAACGCCCGCCGGTATTGGGTCCGGTGTCGCCATTGCCGATGCGCTTGTAGTCCTTGGCCGCAGGCAGCATCTTGAAGGCATCGCCATCGGTGATCAGGAATGCGCTGCACTCCACGCCTTTCAGGTGCTGCTCAATCACCACGCGCTCGCCAGCCTCGCCGAACTTGCCGCTCTGCAGCATATCGCGCAGCGCCTTGGCCGCATCCTTCTTGTCGTTGGTGATGATCACGCCCTTGCCCGCCGCGAGACCGTCAGCCTTGATCACATACGGTGCATTCACGCGGTCGAGGTGGTCAATGGCATCCTGCAGCTGGCCCTTCACGAAGGTGCGGTGCGCGGCCGTGGGGATGTTGTGCCGGAACATGAACTCCTTCGCGAAATCCTTGCTTCCCTCGAGGCGTGCGCCAGCGGTGCGCGGGCCGATCACGGTGATCCCCTCAAGCTTGGGGTCCTCGGCGATGCGGTCGTGCAGGCCATCGACCAGCGGGCCCTCCGGCCCCACCACCACGATGCGGATCTTCTTCTCCAGCAGGAAGGCGCGCAAAGCCTTGTGGTCGTTGGTGTCGATGCCAGCTGGACGCCCATGACGCAAGGTGCCGGGATTGCCGGGTGCCACGTAGAGCGCATCGAGCAAGGAGCTCTGCGCCATCTTCCAAGCCATGGCGTGCTCCCTGCCGCCGCCGCCGATCAAAAGGACATTCATCGTGTGGGGTGTTGTTGCAAAGGAATGCGCGCGCCGTGGCCTTCTCGTATGCAGTTTTCAACGGATCGAGGCAGCCGAGCGCGTTTCAGGCCCACGAGGCGTGGCATACGGGGCGGTGGAAAAGAAAATGCCCGCCCCGGAACCGAGGCGGGCATCCCGGAAGCATCCAATCAATGGCGGTGCGGCATCCGCTTGATGCTGCAGCCGATGTTGCGCGTGGTAGCGGGATCGATGGGCTGACCGGCCACCATCTTGTCGATGGCGTTGTAGGCCCAGCGCTCCTTCACCTCGGCTGCGTTGGCCACATTGTCGTCGATGGCACCCTTATAGGCGAGCTTGCCATCCTTGTTGAAGAGGAACACGTGCGGCGTGGTGCGCGCACCGAAGGCGTCGGCCACCTGATGGCCCTCATCGAGGAGGTAAGCGCCGGTGTATTTCTTCTCCTTGTAGCGTGCCTGCATGTCGGCGAACGAATCGCCATCGGCGCGCTTGGCCTCGTTGCTGTTGATGAGCACCACGGGCACGCCGAAGCGAGCGCCAACGGCCATGAGCTCGGGGTAGCGGCCCTCCCAGCCCTCACTGCCGTCGCTGCCCACCACGAAGGGGCAGGTGTTGCAGGAGAAGATCACCAAGGTGCCGTTGCGGCCCGCGAGGTCCTTGAGCGAGACCATCTTCTCATCCACGTTCTTCATCTTCACGTCAGCAGCCGGCATGGCGTCGCCGATGTTGAGGTTGGGCAGCTCGTGCGCGGCGATCGCCAGTGCGCCTGCTGCGGCAATGGAAAGGGTCTTCAGGATCATGGTGCGGTTCGAGTGTTGTTTAGCGGGGCGTGAAGGTAGCGTGATGAGCAGGCGATGCGACACGATTACTCCTTCACCACCCGAGCCACCGCTTCGCCTGCTCGCACAACGTAGGAACCCTGGGCCCACACCCGCGCATCCAGCGTGATGCGCTCCTGCGCGGTTCGCTCGCGATGCACCACACGGCCCTGCATGTCCAGCACGAGCACCTCGCCAAGAGCAGAATCGCCAGCAACAGTGATTTGCTGTGACGCGGGGTTGGGGAACACGTGGAGCGCATTGGGCGTGGCATACTCACGCACGCTGGTCATTATCGGGTAATGGTTGCAGGCAATGCCCTGGGCGTTGTAGAAGGATTGCACCGAATCACTCCGGAGCTTGAGAGCCTCGACGCTGGCGTAGGCGCCGCCGGAAGCAGCTCGCGCGTAGATGAAGGCGAGATCGATGCAGAGGGTGTCGCCGGGGGCGAGGGTGAAGGGGCCGGTGGCGGCGATCACGCGGCGATCGACCAGGGTCATGTCCGAGTCGATCCAGGCTCCCCCGGGATACTGAAAGTGAGTGGGGTAGCCGAGATTCATGAATGGTTGCCCAATATGCAACCCTAAGAGCAAGTCATTCATGTTGATCGGATAAGAGGCCTCCCGCGGATAGTCCCGATGCGAAAGCATCGGTACGTTCAGCATCCGGAAACCCTGAGCGGGAGGCTGAGGGCCATAACCGAGAGCACCCATGCAGCTTTCATCGAAATCGTCCCAGTTGTAAGTGAAAGAGAGGTTGCGGGTGGAGTCGCAACCAACAAAATCATCGCCCCAGCATCCGACGTCAATATCCGCGAACTGTGCGAATCGCACCGAGTCGAAGAGCGTGGTGGAGCGATTCACATACCGATAGTTCACGAACACCGTCCGCCTCAAGGCCTCGTCACTTGACTCATAGGCGTAGTGCATCACATGCAGGTCGAGCGGCATCGGTTGGGCATTGCCTCCTAGTGCGTTCGTGCCCGGTTCCGTGTGAAGTATGGCATAGACAGCCTGCGTGCCTTTGATAATGGGATACTCTCCCTGGCCCGGTTCGTAAATGCCATTCCCATTGGCATCCATGAACGGTGCAATCCGCTCTGGCTCGCCATTCACGACAAGTCCGTTTCCGGGCCAACTTGCAATCGGTTCGGGAGCCGAATAGCCTGGAGCATTCCAATTGGCGATGTGCGCTTGAATCATGGCCCGATCCACCTTCCACGTACGGTGAAATCGTTCAAAGAACGTGTCGTCCATTATAACTGCTCGCGGTCCAGCGTGCCGCTGCTCCCCCTCATTCGTTGAGTTCGCGTGATACCAAGGTGTGGCTTCGTGGATTTGCCCATTTGCCACCCCTCGTATCCAAGGCGAAGCCGAATAGACTGAATGCACACCTTGCCCCTTCGGAACCTCGAATCCTGGTCGGCCCGAGCCCCACCACTTATAGAAACTGCTCGGGTGGGATGTCACGGTTGCGGTAATGTCGTTGATGTTAATCTCGGCGGTGGAGCTTCCTGGAATCAGCTTCGCCAGTGTGCCCGTGTCTCGCCAAGCATTGAATACGCTCCCGCCTCCGGCAACGAAAACATGTCCATTGAACTCGCGCATCACTCGGACCAGGTTCATGTCGAACTCGAATCCATCCTTCCTGGCGCCGCCAATGAAGAGTCTTCCATCGGGATGCCGGAAGAAACCAGTGACTTGCGTGCCGCTCGAGACACCCGGGATGGTATCCAGTATCCCGGCTTGCAAACGAGCACATGCCGGCAGCTGCATTGTGCTGTCGCTGTCAAATGAAAACGCCCCACCGACCAGCAGGCCAAGCACATCGCTCTTCAGGCAATTAACCGGAGCGTTCAATCCACTGCCCACTGGAACCCAATCGGTGCCCGACCAGCGCGCGATACGATTCAAGGTCGGACCGCTACCAGAGGCCGTGAAAGCGCCGGCGGCGTAAAGTTCACCTTGGTGCTGCTCAACAGCCAGCACCGCGGCATTCATTGGGCTGCCAATAGGCTGCCATGCACCTCCATCCCAGCGCATCACCGCACCATTCTGGCATCCTGCAACGAGCCCTCCGGCGTGAACGGTCAACGTGTTTACGCGAGCAGGCAGTCCTCCTCCCAGCATCGTCCACGACTCCCCATCCCAGCGCGCAATGTGGCCCAAGCCCGCTGATTGGCCTGCCACAATCAATCCGCCCTGATATGCCAGTAAGGCTCGAACATGCTCGGAGCCAGCATTGTCGAAGGCTCCTGGGACCGCCTCAACTATGTTGCCGTCCCATGAAACGACACTGCGCATCACAGCACCATTGACCGAGTTGAATTGTCCGCCGATGAAGAGCTTACCGTCGAACTCCTCAAGTGCGAAGAGCCCGAAACCCACGATCGGTATTTCAAGTGCGGAAGGAACCAAGCGCTGGCCGTGTGCGGCAGCAGTGACGATGAAGCCGAAAAGGAGCATATAGTAGCGCATGATGCTTGGCTTTTGTGATGTACAAGGTGACCCGCTGCATCACACTATACCCGCACTGATCCACAAGTGATCATCACGGCACGAGGAATGGCGCCCTGCACCACGCCACCGGCAACCTCCCCCCTATTTTCGCCCCGTCATGCTCAAGCAAGGTCTATTTCAGAAGCTCTCCCAGAAGCTGTCGCCGCAGCAGATCCAGCTCATGAAGATGCTGCAGCTGCCTACCATGGAGATGGAGGAGCGCATCCGCCAGGAGCTGGAGGAGAATCCGGCCCTGGAGAGCGGCGATGATGAGAGCGAAGACGAAGCACCCACCGAAGAAGAGGCCATCGCAGGCAGCGAAGAGCTCGATAGCGAGCAGCATGAGGACCAGGAGCGCGACGATTTCGACCTGAGCGAGTACTTCCCGGACGACGATACGCCCGACTACAAGCTGAGCGTGCGCAATACCGGTCCCGATGATGAGGAGCGCGAGATCCCGCTGGCCGGCGGCACCACCTTCCAGGACCACCTGAAGTCGCAGCTGTCCTTGATCGATTGCGATGAGCGCACCGAGATGCTCGCCGAGCATATCATCGGCAACCTCGATGAGGATGGCTACCTGCGCCGCGACCTGCACGCCATCGTGAACGACCTCGCTTTCACCCAGAACGTGATGGCCAACGTGGCCGAGCTGGAAAAGGCCCTGCATGCCGTGCAGGAGCTCGATCCTGCCGGCACTGGTGCGCGCGACCTGCGCGAATGCCTGCTGCTGCAAGTGCGCAGGATGCCGCACAGCCTCGATCAGCGCGTGGCTGAGGCCATCCTCGATAAGCACTTCGACGCCTTCAGCAAGAAGCATTACGAGAAGATCCTGGAGCGCTTGGAGATCGACGAGGATGCATTGAAGGATGCCATCGACCTCATCATCCGCCTCAACCCCAAGCCGGGCAACACCTTGCGAGAGACCAGCGCCCCGCGCCAGGAGATCGTGCCTGACTTCAGCGTGATGGCCATCGACGGCCAATTGGAGCTCACCCTCAACGGCCGCAACGCCCCCGAACTGCGCATCAGCCGCGCCTACCGCGACATGATGCAGGAGTACCAGCGCAACAAGAAGGACAAGGCCGCCAAGGAGGCTATCATGTTCATCAAGCAGAAGCTCGATGGCGCCAAATGGTTCATCGATGCCATCAAGCAGCGGCAGCACACGCTGATGGTGACCATGGAGGCCATCATGGAGCACCAGCGCGAGTTCTTCCTCACCGGCGACGAGACCAAACTGAAGCCGATGATCCTGAAGGACATCGCCGAGAAGGTGGGCATGGACATCAGCACCATCAGCCGCGTGGCCAACAGCAAGTACGTGCAGACCAACTACGGCACCATCCTGCTCAAGTTCTTCTTCAGCGAGAGCCTCACCAACCAGGAAGGCGAAGAGGTGAGCACCCGCGAGGTGAAGAAGATCCTGAAGGACGCCATCGAGGCAGAGGACAAGCGCAAGCCCCTCACCGACGATGAGCTCACGGCGCTGCTCATCAGCAAGGGCTACAACATCGCGCGGCGCACCGTGGCCAAGTACCGCGAACAATTGAGCCTGCCCGTGGCGCGGCTGCGCAAACAGCTCTGAGCCGTCACGCATCGTGCTCCCCGCCGCCCGCTTCCTCTCGTATGCGCTTCATCCGTTGCTGATGCCAGCCATCACGCTCTGGCTCGCGATGGAGCTGGACCTCCACCTGAGCTATTTCCTCCCCGCCGCATCGCGCTGGAAGCTCTTGGGCATCGTTGCACTGATGACAATTGTATTCCCGCTCTCCAGTGCCTTGCTCTTGCGCAGCGCGGGCGTTGTGCAGAGCCTGGAGATGCGCACGCGCCAAGAGCGCATCGCACCTTTCGTGATGACCCTGCTCTACTACATCATGGCCGCCTACCTGCTCACGCGCGCACCGGTGCATCCGCTCACCCTTTCGCTCTTCGCGGGCGCGTCGCTCGCCTTGCTGCTAGCCACCATGATCACCTTGCGCTGGAAAATCAGCGCGCACATGGTGGGCATTGGCGGCTGCATCGGTGCAATGGCGGCGCTCGACATCCTGCACCGCATCGGCGCATTCGTTCCCTTGTGCCTGCTGCTGGTGCTCGCAGGCGCGCTGGGCACCGCACGGCTCCTGGCAAGTGACCATACCCCGGCACAGGTTTACATGGGCGCAGTGCTCGGTTTCACCAGCGTGTTCGGCGCACTGCTCTGGCTGCCCGCCTTGCCATTCTGAGCCGGTAGCCCATCTTCGTGGGCGCACCATGCGTCTATCCGCTCCCTTCGCGCTCCTGGCATCGCTGGCCTGTTCCGCGCAGAGCAGCATAACCCACTTCTGGAGCGGCGCGCTGCATCCGCAGGGCATCACCATCCGGGCGCGCACCGCCGAGCCCGGGGCGATGCTGCGCGTGGCCTATTGCGCGCTTCCCTGCACGAGCGGCTACACCTTCACGACTGCCGCTGCATCGTCAGCCGAGTTGGATCACGTGGTTCCTGTGCAACTCGCTGGGCTGGAGCCCGGGCGCGCATACACGTACCGATTCGAAGTGAATGACGTGCTCGATGAGAGCAATGAGCGCACCGGGCGATTCCGAACGCCGCTGGCCGGTGCGCATTCCTACTCGTTCGTTACGGCATCGTGCAACAGCGATGGTGAACACCCGGTGTGGCAGGCGATGGCCGCGCAGGAACCGCTGTTCTTCCTCAGCACCG
The DNA here is from genome assembly GCA_035441065.1 of Flavobacteriales bacterium. Classification (GTDB taxonomy): domain Bacteria; phylum Bacteroidota; class Bacteroidia; order Flavobacteriales_F; family PHOS-HE28; genus PHOS-HE28. The sequence continues at coordinate 11,583 of DAORNP010000021.1, forward strand.
GCGACCTTCATTACCAGGATCCGAATTCGGAGGATGTTGAAGCGCATCGTGCGCCGTACCGCGATGCCGTGCTCAATGGCGCGGCCATGCGTTCCTTCTTCCAAGGCACGCCCATCGCTTACGTCTGGGATGACCATGATTTCTCCGGCAATGGTTCCGATGCCTCCTCCATCGGCCGCCTCAGCGCCGCACGCGCTTACCGCGAATACGCGCCGCATTATCCGCTGAATGATGAGGTGAGCATCCATCAATCCTTCACCATCGGACGCGTGCATTTCATACTCAGCGACCTGCGCTCGAACAAGACGCCTTACGGCATGATGGACGTGGGCCAGTACACCTGGCTCTTGCAGCAATTCCTGCACGCGCGCAACAACGGACTGGTGGCCTGCTGGGTATCACCGCTCACGTGGAACAGCGAGGGATGGCCGGAGAATTGGGCCTGCCAGCCCGATGAGCGCCGCGCGATCAATGACTTCCTGTACGCGCAACAGGTGAAGGATGTGTTCATCATCAGCGGCGATGCGCACATGCTGGCGATCGATGATGGCACCAATGCCGACTTCAGCACAGGGCAGACCCTCGCCTACCGCTACCCGATCCTGCAAGCCGCCGCGATCAGCCGCTACGGCTCTTACAAGGGTGGCAACTTCAACCAGGGCGGCGTGTTCCCGAATCCATTCCCATGGAATGGCCAATTCGGCGAGGTGAAGGTGGAGGACGATGGCGATCAGGTGTGCATCACGCTCAATGGGCTGCGCACGGACAGCATGAGCACAAGCGTGCAAGTCTTGAACAGCTACACCTTTTGCCGCACACCTTCGATCCAGGATGCCATTCCCGAAGCGGCCACCAACGCGCTTGAGGCCTGGTACGCGCAGGGTGCCGGATTGCTGGTGCGAAGTGCACCGGGCGCACCGATCACCGTGCGCGTGAACGATGCACAAGGCCGCCTGCTGAAGGAGCTGCGCGCATTGGCCGCGCCCGAAAGCACCCTGATCGCGCTGAACGAATTGCCGCCCGGCCTCTACACGGCGCTGCTCACGCAAGGTGATAGCCGGGTCGCTCTCCGTTTCGTCCGCACCGATTGACATTCACTCCTTCGCCATGATCGAACTCGACCGCCGCGAATTCATCCGAAGCACCACGCTCGCCATCCTCGGCCTCGAGCTGGCGCCTCGCGCCGCACGCGCATTCTGGACGCCTGGCGACAAGAAGGTACGCCTCGGCTTCATCGGCGTAGGGCTTCGCGGACAAGTGCATCTGGCCGAGCTATCGCTGCGCGACGATGTGGAAGTAGTGGCCTTGCACGACCCCGACGCGGAAATGATGGCCCTGGCGCAACAGCTGCTGCACAAAGCGAATCGCCCGAAAGCCGCAGCCTATGTGAACGGCAACGAGGGCTACCTCGAGCTGCTGCGACACAAGGACATCGATGCCGTGATCATCAGCAGTCCATGGGAATACCATGTGCAGCAAGGCATCGCGGCGCTGGAAACGGGGAAGGCCGTGGGCATGGAAGTGTGCGGCGCCATGAGCGTTGATGAGTGCTGGGGCATCGTCCGTGCCAGCGAGCGCACCGGCGTGCCGGTGATGATGCTCGAGAACGTATGCTACCGGCGCGATGTGATGGCCGTGCTGAACATGGTGCGGCAAGGCATGTTCGGCGAGCTGGTGCATGCACAAGGCGGTTATCAGCATGATCTGCGGCATGTGCTCTTCAACAGTGGTGCGCCCAACGGCTACGGCGATGGCGTGGAATTCGGCGCCAAAGGCTGGAGCGAAGCGAAGTGGCGCACCCAGCACTACGTGGATCGCAACGGCGAACTCTATCCCACGCATGGGCTGGGACCTGTCGCGATGATGATGGACATCAATCGTGGCAACCGGCTCACACGGCTGAGCAGCATCGCCAGCAAGGCGCGTGGTGCGCACAAGCACATCGTGGAGCACGCCAAGGGCGGGACATCGCATCCCAACGCGCAGGTGGAATTCAAATGCGGAGATGTGGTGAGCACGCAGATCCAATGCGCCAATGGCGAGACCATCCTGCTGACGCACGATACCACCGTGCAGCGCCCTTACAACCTCGGTTTCCGCGTGCAGGGCACCGAGGGCCTCTGGCAGGATACCGGTTGGGGCGAAGCGGAACAGGGCATGCTCTACTTCGAGAAGCAGATGAAGCACAGCCACCGCTGGGAGAATAGCAAGGCCCTGCTGGAGCAGCATGATCACCCGCTCTGGAAACGATACGCGTCGCAAGCCGAAGGCGCGGGCCACGGCGGCATGGACTTCTTCGTGGACCATGCCTTCATCGAATGCATCAAGCGCAAGCAGCCCTTCCCGTTGGACGTGTATGACATGGCCACCTGGTATGCCATCACGCCGCTGAGCGAGAAGAGCATCGCCGAGGGCGGTCAAGTGCAAGAGATCCCCGACTTCACACAGGGCAAGTGGAAGGAGCGTAAACCTGTTTTCTGTTTCACGGATGAATACTGAACGAGTGAGGGCTGCGGGCTGTGGGCCACGCGCCACGGGCTGCGGCACCGCTTCGCTCCAACGCCATGCGCAGCCCGCAGCCCGTAGCCCATGGCCCGTGGCAGCTCTCATTACCGTAGTGCTCTCGCATTCCCTCCCGCTCCCCGCGCAAGCACCCTACGTCCAGCCCTCAGATCCGCTCGTCCAGCGGAAACTGGAACAATGGCAGGACCTTAAGTTCGGACTGCTCATGCACTGGGGGCCGTACAGCCAATGGGGCGTGGTGGAGAGCTGGAGCATCTGCCCGGAGGATGAGGACTGGTGCAAGCGCAAACCTGAGCATGGCGCCACCTATGCGGAATACGTGAAGAACTACGAAGCGCTGCAGACCACGTTCGATCCGGTGAAATTCGATCCAGCGAAATGGGCGAAGGCCGCGAAGGATGCCGGCATGAAGTACATGGTCTTCACCACCAAGCACCACGATGGCTTCTGCCTATTCGACACGAAGACCACGGACTACCGCATCACCTCGCCGAAGACGCCTTTCCACGCAAATGCGCGCGCGAACGTGACCAGGCACATCTTCGATGCGTTCCGTGCCGAAGGATTGTGGACCGGCGCCTACTTCAGCAAACCCGATTGGCACAGCGACGATTACTGGTGGAGCTACTTCCCGCCGAAGGACCGCAGCGTGAACTACCTGCCCACGAAGCACCCCGGGCGATGGAAGGCCTTCCAGGACTACACCTACACCCAGATCGAAGAACTGATGACCGGCTACGGTCCGGTGGACATTCTTTGGCTCGATGGTGGCTGGGTGCGGCCCATGAGCAGCATCGACACCAGCGTGAGCTGGCAGAAGGCGATCACCATCGAGCAGGACATCGACATGCCGCGCATCGCGGCGATGGCGCGCAAGCATCAACCCGGTCTGCTTGTGGTTGATCGCACCGTGGGCGGCGAGTTCGAGAACTACATCACGCCCGAAGGCCATGTGCCGGAAAAGGACCTCGGCGTGCCATGGGAGACCTGCATGCCCATGGGCACCAGTTGGAGCTGGGTGCCGAACGAACAATACAAGAGCACCGACGAGATCATCCGCACATTGGTGAAGGTGGTGTCGCGAGGTGGAAGCCTGCTGCTGAACGTGGCTCCGGGACCGGATGGGCAGCTGGACTCAACGGCTTATGTGCGACTGAAGGAAGTGGGTGAATGGTTGAAGGTGAACGGAGAGGCTATCTACGGGAAAGAGGGGGCTGTGTACCCCCGGATCGATCGTCATGTTGAAGTCGTTCATAGCGGCACGGTCATTTCTCAGGCGGTCTTTGACGCGCTTGACACACGAGGACGCGGTGACGAGTACATCTACCTTTTCGTTGATAGCACGAGTGTGGGTGAAATTGATCTGGGATGCATATCGCCCAAGCTCATCGGCCGGCCTGAGATCTTGGGCAACTCAAGAAAACCGAGAACCGTAGTCAAGGATTGTCGCGTTGTCATTCATCTGACCAAAGCAGATGTCACTGGACCCGGGGGAATCAAAGTCATTCGTATCCGCCGTCGCATGTCGAAAATCGTCTGAGCATGGTGTCTCGGCTGAGTCTCATGTGCATTCCTCCGCGTTCTCTGCGCCTCTGCGTGAGCCTCGCATTCGCATTCCTCACCCTTCTCTCCTCCGCCCAATCCCCTTTCTCCTTCCGCATGGTCTTCTACGGCCCGGCCACCGACAGCGCCTATGCCGCCGAGCACCGCATCCGCCAGGTGATCAAGACCCGCGACAGTGAAGACCCCGACTGGGGCCTCTGGGTCCACACCATGCACCGCTTCGTGCCGCCTGTGCAATTCGAGCAGCACCCGGAATACTTCGCGGAACGAAACGGTGTGCGTGTTCCTGATCAGTTGTGCCTAAGCAACCCAGAGATACTCCGCATCACCGTGGACAGCCTGCGCACAATGATGGCCCGCAAGCCCGCCGCCCGCTACTGGAGCGTGAGCCAGATGGACAACTTCAACCACTGCCAGTGCTCACTGTGCCACCGCACCGACAGCATCGATGGTTCGCCCGGTGGCAGCATCCTCCGCTTCGCCAACGCCGTGGCCGACAGCTTGCCCGACAAGGTGATCTGCACGCTCGCCTACCCGTACAGCCGCAAAGCGCCACGGGTGACGAAGCCGCGGCTGAACGTGAACATCATGCTCTGCAGCATCGAGGAGGACCGCAGCAGGCCGATCGCATCGCGCGATGAGCCTGGATCCTTCACCGCTGACCTGCGCGCGTGGTCAGCGCTCACGCACAACATCATCGTCCGGGACTACGTGATCAACTTCTCGCACCTGCTCGCGCCCTTCCCGAATTGGAAGGTGCTGCAGCCCAATCTGCAGCTCTTCCGCGACAACGGCGTGCCGATGGTCTTCGAGCAAGGGCTCTCATCGCCCGGCGGAGAGATGCCGGAGTTCCGCTGCCATTTGTTGGCCAAGCTGCTCTGGCACCCCGACCTCAACATCGACTCACTGCGGGTTCGCTTCATGAACGACTTCTACGGTCCGGCTGGTCCATACATCGATAGGTACACGCGCTTGCTGGAAGAGGAACTTGACAAGTCCGGCAAGGCACTCACGCTTTATGAGCACCCACAGGCCCACAAGGATGGCTGCCTCAGCCCGGAGAACCTGGCCAAGTACAAGATGCTCTTCAACAGCGCCGAGGCGGCCACCTGGGATGAAGAGGATTCGATTTTCCGATGGCGAATAGAAGCAGCACGTCTGCCCGTCATGTATGCCGAGCTGGAAGTAGCGCGCGCGATGCCAGGAACGGAGCACGGCTTGTTCGAGCGCGATAGCACAGGTGAGTGGCAAGCGAAGCCCTACTTCATGGAACTGCTCGACACATTGGTCATTCGCGCGAAGCGGCATGGCAACCTGCTGTTCCATGAGACGCGGTTGCCGCCGGATGAATACCAGGAACAGATGCGCAACCACTTTAAGCAGGGAGCGAGGAACCACCTCGCTGTCGGCAAGTCCATCACCTTCGCTGAGGCACCGGACCCGAAGTACACCGGCGGCTCACACGATGCGTTGATCGACGGTTTCCTTGCGAGCAACAACTATCAGTTCGGCTGGCAGGGCTGGTGGGGCAAGGACATGGTGGCGACGATCGATCTTGGGGAAACGAAAACCATAAGCCGCGTAGCGGCGAGCTTCCTGCAAGACCAGCAGAGCTGGATCTTTCTGCCGAGCGAATGGTGTTGGGAAGCAAGCTCGGATGGTGCCGTGTGGCACAACCAGGGCTGCACATCCTACATACGACCTGCGGACAAGGGACCATTGAGCATGGAGGGCAATGGCATAGCTGCACCTGATCCTTGCAAGGCCCGCTACATCCGCATCACCGCCAGGAACCTCGGCGACCTGCCCGCATGGCACGGCAGCAAGGGCAAGTGCTGGTTGTTCTGTGATGAGATCATGGTGCGGTAGGCCTATTCACCGCAGAGGCGCAGGGACGCAGAGGTCGCAAAGCATTGATACGCGCTTCTACTCTGTGCTCTTTGCGGCTTCGCGTCTTTGCGGTGAGACTCTCAGTACCCGCCTTCCCCGCGATACAACTTCAACTTCCCGTCGAGCTTCACCTTCAGCACGGTCATCCACTCATCGCAAGCCTCTTCGGGCACATCGATAAAGACCAGTCCCGGAACCTTGCTCCAGCTGATCTTGCCCACGATGCGATGCTTCAATGGCTTGCCTGCGCCGATCACTTCTGCTGAAAGTATCTTGTTGTCGAGCCCTTTGATCTCGATGCTGCCGCGCATGCCATTGGCGAGGAAGAGGTACAGCGTTGTGCTGTCCTGCGAAAGCGTGGTGGGGCCGAAGAAGTGCCCATTGGGCAGGCCTGCGCGCGTACCGTAGATCGCTTCGGCGTGTTTGCTCGTCCACTTTCCGAGGTCCTCGAGTCGTGAGACCTGTCCTGGCGCGAAGGTCCCGTCCTCCTTCGGGCCGATGCCCAGCAGCAGGTTGCCGCCGTGGCCGATCACATCGGCGAAGATGTGGATGAGGTCGTGCGTGCTCTTGTAATTGGTGTCGTGGGGCTGCCATCCTCATTGCTCGCCCAGCGTCATGCACAATTCCCATGCGGGCGCTTTCGGCGTTTCGATCGGGATGTTCTGCTCCGGCGTGGCGTAGTCGCCATAGCCCTGCAGCCGTCCATTGATGATCGCCTTCGGGTTCTTCTCCAGGATCGACGCACGCACCTTGGCGGCTTCCCACTCCTCAGCGTTGTGCTCCCAATCGCCATCGAACCACCAGAGGTCGGGGTTCAGCTGTGAGGAGATCTCGCTGATCTGCAACTGGAAGTAATTCTGGAACTGCTTCCACCGCGCGGGATCATCCTTGATCGCATAGCGCGTGCTGTCCTTGGTGAAGGCGGGATAGGTCCATTCGCTCCAATCGATGAGCGAGAAGTAGGCTCCGCATTTCAGCTTGCGCGTGCGCAACTCCTTGAAGAGCGTATCAATGAACCCGCGCTTGGCTGGTGTGAGGTGCTCGGTGGATCGCGCCTGCAAGGAGGGCGATGCCTGTGGTGGCAAGCCCGGCGCCATCCGAGTCGGCCAAAGCGCCACCCCATCGTGGTGCTTGGTTGTGATCACCGCGTACTTCGCCCCGCTCCGCGCAATCAAATCGGCCCATGCGGCTGGATCGAACTTGCTCGCCGTGAAGCCATCGAGCTGCTTCATGTAATCGGCGTAGGGCATCTTCCAGTTGTAGAAGGCCCAGCTCTCGTCCACTCCCTGCACACTATAGATGCCCCAATGGATGAAGAGGCCCAGCTTGGCGTCCTGAAACCACTTCAGCTCGTGGCGGG
>DAORNP010000021.1:18928-21047 GCA_035441065.1 Flavobacteriales bacterium
AAGCTCGTGCTGCATCCGCTGCTGGTGGCGGGCGGCTTCATGCTCTTGCGCCATGACATTTGATCCGCCGAAGAGCGCAAGCCCGAAGCAGGCAATCGACCTCCTCATGCGTCAGGCGATCAAGTGGCGGATGCGGTCATTCAGCGGGCGCCGCATGGCCGTGTAGCGCTTCAGCAGGTGCATCTGATTCTGCGCGCGGTCCAGATTGTGATCCGGACGATTGATGCGGTAGTAGATGTCGCCGTTCAGGTAGTCGGTCAGGAACCGTAAACCCTGCTCGTAGATCAGCATCTGCCCGCACCAATGCACCAGCGCGCGTTCACTCAGGCTCATCAGCGGTGCCATCTCATTGAAATAGCCCTCGACCAGTGCGGCGAAGACATCCTCGTTCACGGCGGCGTGCGCAGGATCGGGATCATCTTCCGGTGCGGGCGAGATAAAGGTGCGAATCATGTCGCCGAGGTCGAAGAGCGCCTTGCCGGGCATCAGCGTATCGAGGTCCACCACGCACACCGCCTCGCCGCTGTCCTTGTCGAAGAGCACGTTGTTCACCTTGGTGTCGTTGTGCGTGATGCGCGTGCGCACCTTGGGATCCATCATGGCCACACGGTACTCTTGCACAATGGACGCCTGACCATTATAGAACGTGATTGCTTCCTTGGCGCGAACCGATCGCTCAGCAGATGCTTGCGCCGCGGCCTTCTGAAACGCATTGTACCGCGCTTCGAGATCATGAAATCCGGGAATGATCTCCTTGAAGGCCTGCACATACACGCCATCGAGGTTGCGCGTAAGCCGCCCGAATTGCTGTGCAGCACTGCGGGCCTGCGCGGTCGTCACGGCGCCATCGTAGCTCACCGTGTTGGGGAAGTAAGGGAACACGCGCCACGCGCCGAGCTCTGGGCTGATGAAGAGGTCGCGGCCATCGATGGTGCGAAGACCGCGCATGAAGGGGTATTCCGGATGATGATTGCGCAGGTGCTCGGCAGCGAGGTAATTGTTGTAGGCGATGAGCTGCGGCTGCTTGAAGACCGATGTATTCACCTGCTGCAGGATCCAGTGGTCGTCGCCATGGCGGTTGCGCAGCAGGAAGGTCTGATTGATCAGGCCATTGCCGAAGGGCACGCAGTCATGTCCGTTTAGCGCGATGCCGAATGCGGAGCAAATGGCGCTAAGCACCGGAGTGCGGGTCTCGCTCATGGTTGTTCGGACAGGTGTTGCCGCACAAGGTCGGCATCGGCGGGGAAGGTGAGGCCGCACCAGCGGTCGGGAGTGCGCAGGATCTGGAACTCATGCTTGTTGCGCAAAGCGAAGTGGACGGCGTCAGGCAGGCCGAATTCGCCAGTGGGCGCCCCGCCGTGCTCGTGCCAGAGTTGCTTGGCGAGTTGAGTGTATCCCTGTCGCAGCACCCAGAGGTTCATGCTCACCAATGAGCGCGCATCATGCTCATTCCCCACACCATCACGGATTGCTGCATCGCGGCGCAGGCCAAGCACTTCTTGGGTGCTCCGCAAAAGGTCGCGTGCAGCCGTGCACAGTGCACGATTCACCGGTCCGTGGTCCGACAGGGTCTTGCCCAACTCGAAGGCGACCAGTGCGCTCTGATCGACTGTGCCGTTGCGTGCATGCTCGCACGCCAAACGCATCGACTCCCTTCCGTAGTAGTCGTCGGCGTTGGCCACGATGCAGGTGCCCAGCGCGTGCTCCATGCCGATGAGCGCCGCATGCGCGGTGCCGAGGGCCTGCGATTGAATGGAGATGCGCACGCGCCCGTCCTTCGCGAGGCGCTCACGCATGATCGCCTCGTGCTCAGGCCGCACAACCAGGCAAGCGTCTTCGCAGCCCATATCGAAAGCATCGCGCAAGGTGAGCTCCATGATGGTCTCGCCATGCGGACCAATCGGCTCCAATTGCTTCGGCCTTCCGAAGCGCGTGCTGCTGCCGGCGGCAAGGAGGACGAGGGTGGTGTGCTGCATGCTGCGCAATGGGCCCACGCGCAAAGTACCCCAATTGCCATCTTCACGGCCCCGATTCCGCCGCATGCGCCGCCCGACTCCATCACTGCTCGTTGTCCTGGCAGTGGTGGCGCTGAATGCCGCTATCAGTGTGCGCGGTCTGT
>DAORNP010000021.1:21057-25877 GCA_035441065.1 Flavobacteriales bacterium
CGCTAATGGCATTGCCGATGCCGTGGTGCGCAGCGATGTGAAAGGCTACTACGGCTACCTGCAAGCGCTCTTCATCCGCAAGGACCTCGGCCAAGAGCAAGCCGTTTGGGAATACGTGCGCCACACCCCCACCGGCACTTTGAACAAGTACTACTGCGGCACGGCGGTGATGATGGCCCCTTGGTTCCTCATCGGGCACGACATGGCGCTGAGCGACCCGAAGGCGCCGCGCGATGGCCTGAGCGATTACGAAATGAAGGCGCTGAGCATCGGTGCCTGGTGCTACTTGCTAATCGGTCTATTGGCCCTGCGCGCATTACTCCTACGAATGGGGTTCACGGACGGCACTGTGTCCTGGGTGCTCATCGCCATCGGCTTCGGCACGCAACTGATGCAGTACAGCGCGCTGCAGCCGGGCTGGTCGCACGTGTATTCGTTCTGCGCGGTGAGCGCATTCCTGCTTGCCGTGCATCGTTCCGGAACCGATGGATCTCCGAGGTGGATTGTCGCTTCGGCAGCGCTCCTAGGCCTCATCGTGATCATCCGTCCGGTGAATGGGCTGGTGCTGCTCGCTCTGCCGGTGGTTATCGGTGACCAGACGCTTCCCGCTCTGAAGCGGCTCTTCACGCAACCGCTATGGCTCGCGCTCGCTGTTCTCGCCGGTGCGGCAGTGGTTTCCATTCAACCCATGCTCTGGCATGCGCAAACCGGAAACTGGTATGCCTATGGCTACACCGGCGAGGGCTTCCATTGGGACCGCCCGGAAGTGCTCAAAGTGCTCTTCGGGTTCCGTCGCGGCCTCTTCCTCTGGGCCCCGGTGCTCATGCTCGCAGTCATCGGATCCGCATGGCTCGTAGCGAAGGACCGGTTGCGCGGCACGGCGATGGCCATCTACCTGGCAGCGAACATCTACGTGATCAGCGCGTGGTGGATCTGGTACTACGGCAGCGGCTTCGGCAGCCGTGTCTTCATCGACCACTATCCCGTGCTCGCACTGCCCATGGCCTTTGTGCTTCATGCAATCCGAGGGGCGTGGCGCATCCCATCGCGGGCATTCATCGCCCTATGCTGCGCGCTGCTGCTCTTCCAGATGTGGCAATACAGCGCAGGCATCCTTCATCCCGAGAGCATGGACCGCGCGAAATACGCCTACACCTTCCTGCGCTGGGACGATTCCTATCGGTACTCGCTTGGCGGCAATTACCAGGGCCCGCCCTTCCATCCGAAAGGCATGAGCGTGGTGCTGGAGGAGAGCTGCGACTTCGAGCATGCCTGCGCGCATTGGGGAGGAAGCGCCGTGCGCCATCGCAACGACGCTTACAGCGGGGGCAACGCGGCGGTGTTCGACGGCGCGGAGGAATTCGGCCTGGGCTTCGAGGCAGGCACCGATGTGCTTCCCACCGGTCGCGCGCTCTATCTGGAAGTGGGCCTGCAGCGCCGCGAGGAGCGCAGCCGCGACGCGCACCACCTGCTCGGGGTAACCGACCTGCGCCATGCCGATGGATCCGTGGTCTTCTACGAGCCCTTCGCCTTCAACCCCATGCCCGCGAAGGCCGGCGTTTGGGAGCAGCTCGAATTCCGCATACCCGTGCCGCCATTGGAGCCGGGCGACCGCCTCAAGTTCTACCTCTGGGACAAGGACCTCAGGTCGAAGGTGGTGATCGACGACGTGTTCATCCGCGTGAATGCGGTTAACCCGTATTGAACGGGGCGCGCCATGCTTGCGGAATGACGCGGCTGGTGGGCCCAGCAGGATTTGAACCTGCGACCAAGGGATTATGAGTCCCCTGCTCTGACCGCTGAGCTATAGGCCCGGGCGTTCACTTGGCAGCCTTGAAAACTGCTGGCTGGGTGAACGAGCGGCAAATGTACCGGCCTGCTTCTTTGCAGGACCGAGTTCATCATGGAGGACCTTCACGCAAGAACCGATCAAGGCAGGAAGCCACGTCGCCGTCTCAGCAAGCGCAAGGTCGCCGTGGTCCTGAGCTTGCCCGTGCTAGCGGTCTGGTTCATCGCCAGCAGCGGGCAAACGAGCGCGGTCGCACCTGCGGCGCCGGAACCAGTGAGCCCGAAGCCCGTGCTGACCTGTTCAGATTATCCGTTCAAGCACCACAGCCCCAAGCTGAATGCGAAGCTGCCCGCATACAAAGCGCTTTCGCGGCAGGCCGGCGTGCGGCCCGTGAAGGATGATGAAGCGTTGAGCAAGGCGCTGAGTAGCGGATCCATCGCCTTGGAGAGGATTGAGGGCAACACCCACTTCTTCGTGGCTCCCATGAACCACGGATCGCCCTACCTCACACCGAAGGCCGCCGCCGCGCTGCGCTCGATTGCCAAGGACTTCAATGCCCGCATCGCCGAAACCGACATGGCCGACGCACGCATCCGTGTCACCAGCCTCTTCCGCACCAAGAAGGACCAGCGCAATCTGGGCCGCGGCAACGTGAACGCCACCCGAGATGAGCTTGCTCCGCATACCCACGGCACGAGCATGGACCTCTCGTACATGAAGTTCGTGGATCAACAGGGCGAGCCACTGGAGCTGAAGGCCTGCCAGCAGGTCTTTCTCGCCGAGACCTTGGCCGAGGTGATCGCCGAGCACAGCGCCCGAGACCCGCGCATCTTCGCCACCAAGGAGAAGCAGCAGGCCTGCTACCACATCAGCGTGTGCCGGTGAACGTCGACACCCTCATCCTCGACCTCGGCGGCGTGCTCATCGATGTGGACTACCGCGCCACCGCGAGGCACTTCGAAAAGCTAGGCATCAGCGGCTTCGATCGGCTCTACTCCAAGGCGAAGCAGAGCGACCTCTTCGACCGCTTCGAGACCGGTGAGCTATCGCCCGGAGGATTCAGGGATGAGGTGCGGGCCATCTTGCAGACCGACCTCTCCGATGCGGACATCGATGCAGGCTGGAACGCCATGCTCGGCACCATTCCGCCAGCGCGCATCGAGCTCGTGCGAGAGTTGAAGGAGCGCTATCAACTGCTCCTGCTCAGCAATACGAACGCCATCCATGTGCCCGCCTTCGAGGCCATCATCGCGCGCGACCTCGGCATCGGCGATTTCCGATCGCTCTTCCACGGCGCCTACTATAGCTGCGAACTGGGCAAGCGCAAGCCCAACGCCGACATCTTCCATTATGTGGTGGCGCAGCACAGCGCCGACCCCGCGCGCACGCTCTTCATCGACGATAGCATTCAGCACGTGATCGGAGCACGCGACACAGGGCTACACGCCGAGCACCTGGAGCTCGAAAAGGAGGATGTGGTGGGAATGGTGAACAGATTGCGGATGCTGCTCTGATCACCCGCTCCGCTTCGCCTTCTTCCGCGCCTTCGGCAACGGCAGCGCCTCCGCCATGCGCAGCAAAAGCACCGGCAGCTTGCTGTCGCCCGCAATCAGCTCTTCGGGCACCAAGTAGTAGTCCTTGCTGCCAGGGTATGCAGGCGCAAGCTCACAGCGGCCCTTCAGCGCGGCGCTCTCGGGCATGATCTTCACGAAGAGCCGATCATCGCAGATGAAGGCCACGGGCTTGCCATCGGCATACAGCGCGAACTCGCCGAACATGGCCTTCACGCTGAAACGTTCAGGATGGCCCAGCTGGGAAAGGATGAAGGCTGCGGTGTCCTTGCGGGTGGCCATGAGTCAACCTCTTTCCTGGCAAAGCTCCACCAGCACGCCGCCTGCGCTCTTGGGGTGCACGAAGCACACCAGCTTGTTGTCGGCGCCGTGCTTGGGCTCCTCGTTCAGCAGGGTGAAGCCCTCGGCTTTGAGTCGGGCCATCTCAGCGCGGATATCGGCCACCTCGAATGCGATGTGGTGGATGCCCTCGCCGCGCTTCTCGATGGCCTTCGCGATGGGCCCATCGGGACGCGTGCTCTCGAGCAGTTCGATCTTGTTCGGCCCGGTGCGGAAGAAGGAGGTGATCACGCCCTCGCTGGCCACTTCTTCGCGCTTGTACGGTGCTTCGCCCAGCAACTTGGAGTATAGGGCTTCGGCTGCGACCAGGTCCTTCACGGCGATGCCGATGTGCTCGATGCGGATGAGGTGTTCCATGCGACAAGGATAGAAAGACGAAGCCCTCCTCCACGGAGGGCTTCGAAAGGGAATGGCCGGAAGGCTCAGCGCTTCAGGAAGCTCTCGCCGATCTTATTGTCGTAATTGAGGTAGTAGAGGTCCTTCTTCAGGGCGGTGATGTCAACCTTGCTGGCATAACCGCGCTTCACGATGTTGCCGTACTGGTCGTAGATCTCGTACAGCGTGTTTGCGCTGAACGCGATCTCCTCCTTCGGCTTGGCAGGGCCCCAGGTCACGGGCTGTACGCTGGGGTCGGTGAATTTCACGGACTCGCTGTAGCGCGATTTGCGGGTGAGGTCCACCTGACGCACACGGAAGGTGTTCTCACCACTATGAGGGGTGACCTTGAAGCTGTACGAGTTCTCACCGGGCTTGCCCACACCGGGCACCTCGCCCACCTTCACCCACTTGTTCCACCGCTTCTGCTCCACGATGAAGGGCAGCTCGCCGGTCTCGTTGGTGGTGGTCCAAGAATAGGTGCCATCGCCGGCCACGCTCTGCTTCACGATGTCGAAGGTGCTCTTGGGCTTCAGCACTTCGGGGTTGAGGATCACCGGGGTGCAGCCATCCTTGTGGCGAACCTTCACCACAACGGCATCGCCCATCTTCAGTCCGAAGTTGCCCATGTCCACCTCGAAAGCGCTGGAGTTGATCTCGTCGGTGGCGATCTGGTCGTTCACCGTGACCTCGAACACGCAGAAGCCCACGCCCGCTTCGGAGAAGGGATTCTGGATGAAGAGGTT
>DAORNP010000021.1:25906-37630 GCA_035441065.1 Flavobacteriales bacterium
CGATCACGATGGTGCCTGCGAGGGCAGGCGCAGCGAGGAAGGAGGCCAGGAAAACGGTTGAGAGGCGCATGAGTGGTGGTACTACGGCTGGCGAAGATAGACGCGGATTCCGCCCCCCCAAGGGGCAAGCGGGCCGTGTTTACGGCCGACCCGGACTTGGGTTCGGGTCCACTAGTGGTCAAAGGCCTTCACCCCGGCCTCAATCCGCACCTCCAGATGGTTCTCCAGCGGCGGAATGGGGCACGAGTACTTGCCTCCGTATGCGCAATAGGGATTGTAGGCCCGATTGAAATCAAGCTCGACCACCTTGCCCAAGGGTGCCCGCAGGTCGATGTAACGCCCGCCGCCGTACGTCTCTTCGCCGTTGGTGAGGTCGGTGAAGGGCACGAAGAGGTAGTCCTCGTAGCCGGGCTTTTTGGCCAGGTCGATGTTGCGGAACACGGTGAGGCGCTCCCTCTTCCCGGCCACGGTGAAGCGCAGCTGGCCCACGGCCTGGTATTGCGGCAAGCGGTCGGTGGTGGTCTTCATGCCGAAAGGCTTTCCGGCCTTGGGCCGGTAGCTGGCTTGCACGCGGAATCGCGCATCGGGGGCGAAGCGATCCAGCTGCGTGAAATGCTCGCGGTCCTTCTCCAGCAGCGGCGAATGGTCGGCGTCTCGGTAGTTGGCGTTGATGCGCTCCCAATACACACTCAGGCTATCGGCCCAGGCGCGCTCATCGCTTTGGGCCGAAAGGCCGAAGCCGACAACGGTACTGAGCAGTGCGGCGAGCAATCGCATCAAACCGGCTGCTTGGTGCGCACGCTGTTCATCATGCGCGCGGCATCGGCCTCGTTGAAACGGCCGCGGTCATCGTCCTGCACCACGAAGGTGCGGCCGTCCACTTGTACAACGCGGTAGAAGTGAACGAACACGATATCCTCGTCAGGGAATGCCGAGCGCCAGATGATGCGGTCTGGCTGCTCCTCCACAACGCTGTTCGTGCGCAGCGGGTCGCGATTCAGGTCGGCCTTCATGCGAGCGATGTCGCCGGGCTCTTCAGTGATGAGGATGCTGAAACGCTCACCGGCTTGCACCGAAAGGTGGCCGAACTCCTCGTTCCAGCGCACCGTGGGGCTATCTACGCCCAGGGTGTTGGCATCGCCCAACTCGATGGAGAAGGGGATGTTGTGGCCGGAGAGGTCAACCGCGAGGCTAGTGGCGGTGGACGATTGTTCCGCAGTGGCTTCCGCTTCGCCACCGCTGTTGCAGGCGGCAAGCAGCAGGGCGGAAAACAAGATGATGGTGGCACGCATGGCGCGAAAGTAACCGGCCTATTCGCCCACCTACAGCCCGAGCCCTTCGCTGTGCGAGCTGAACGATATGGCGAGGATGAATCGACAAACCCACATATCGTCCCTACGGGACTGAACAACCCAACGCAGCTTCGCTGCTAACCACATGTAGCCCCTCCGGGGCACGTCGCACGTTAGGGCCACCGATTGGATCTTCTCGGGGCGCCTGCTATTCGCCCACCTTCAGCCTGAGCCCTTCGCTGTGCGAAGAGAATTCCGGCGCGTACATGCACATGGCCGTGGTGATGCCGTTGCTGAACTCCCCGGCGTGCGTCACCTTCAGCTCGTACTCGAACACATAGGTGCCCGGTGCCACGCGATCGAAGAAGAAGTGCATGGCCGCATCACGGATGCTGCGGTAGTAGCCGAGGCCACCCTTCCATTCGTAGCCGCTGAGCGCGTCAACGGGCTCGAGCCCAGCAGCGCGCAAGTCCTTCAGGTGAACGAAGTCGAGCCAGCGGTTGGTGCGCAGCTCAACGCGCACGGTGAGGCGGTCGCCGGGCTTCAGGGCGCGGGCCTTGTCCCATTCGATCAGGCGCGGGCCCGCATCGGTCTGCTCCTTCAGCATCACCTGCCTGCGCAAACTGAAGGGCGATTCATGCCCCTTCACCTTGTCCATCTGCTCGAAGTACTGCCAGTGCAGCGCGCCCCATTGCACGCCGCCGCCCGCAGTGGTCACGGTCACGCGGCCCATCGCTGTCTTCACGTCCTCACCCTTCCAGCTGCGCTCGAAGTAGCCCGTGCCGGCTTCGCTCTTCGCAGGCTTCACTTCTTCGTTGCCCACCATGATCACGGGCGGCGACTTCGGCTCCAGCCAATCGTCGCCGGTGAGCAGCAGCGCGTAGCAGGCGTCGGCGGTGGCCTTGGTGGTCTTCCAGTCGGTGGTCTGCTTCAGCTTCAACAGGTATTGGCGAAGTGCGTTCACCTTCTGCTTGTCGCGCGCCACCAGCTCGAAGGCCTCGATCATGAGCGCGTGCGTCTCGGTGGGGAACGTGTTCCATGCGAAGCCCGCGCTGAAATCCTTCCAGTGCATGCCCAGCTCGTCGCTCATGGTTGCGCGTTGGGCGAGCGATGTGGTGATCAGCTGGGAGGCCTCTTCATCGACCAAGCGGTGCAGGATGATCGCGATCATGGCTTGCTCTTGCATGCCGTAGCGCAGCCAGTTGCGCTGCGCGCGATCGAGCATGAATTCCGCCGCGCTGCCCTTCCTGCGCTCGAGTGCATGCTGCGGGAAACTGCTGCGCGCGTAGAGGTAGTGGATGTCTTCCGAGCTGGGGTCTGGCAGGCTGTCGCGCTTGGTGCCCCGCAGTTGGCGTTGATGTTCGCGCTCCACTTCCTGATCGAGCCAGTCGATGGCGCGTTTGATCATGCGGCGCGCGTCGGTGTCCGGGTCGAGATCAAGCGCATCGAGCTGCTGCAGGTGCCCGAAGCCAGCCACGATGTGCTGCGTGATGTACCGCGAGGGCAACATGCCGCTCCACCAGCCCCAGCCGCCCTGGGGCAACTGCATCTCGCCGAGCTTCTTCAGCGATGCTGCGTCCTCGTTGGCCATACGGTGCAAGTCGAAGAAGAGCGCGATGCGGCGCTTGCGCTCGCCTTCATCCTTGGCGCTGAGCAGCCAGGGGGTCTCTTCAAGGACGATGCCCTTGAGCTCGGGGTTCTTCTCCAGGTTGCCCAGGAAGGCCTGCTCGTTGCCTGCTGCGCCCTTGCTCCACGCGTCGAACATCCTTTTCACCTGTGGGCGCTGCTTCACGATGTGCGTGGCGAGGTGGTTGGCGTAGTAGCGGCTGAAAATCTGCTCCGCGCATTCGTGCGGGAACTCCATGAGGTAGGGCAGCGCCTGCACAGCGTACCACGCGGGGTTGGGCGTGTACTCCAGCTTCAGACTCTGATGCCGCAACGTCGATGACTGCGCATTCAACAGGCTACTCAGCTCGAAGGTCTTCGTGCCCGCCTTCGTCACGGCGATGGGCAGGCTCTCGGTGACGAGCACGCGATCGGTGAGGATGGGCAGCGGACGCTCCTCGCCGTCGCTCAGCGATCCAGATGTCCCGGTGATGCGCACGGCGACCACATCCATCTTCTCCGGCACCGTTATGCTCCAGGAGACCACCGCACTGCTACCGGGAGCGGCGGTGAATGCGCGCTCAGGCTTCTTCAAATTGAAGAGCTCACTCACGGGCTTGTTCGTTGTGGGATCGAAGAGCTCGAGGCGCGCGTTGCCCTTGAGCGTGCCGCCTTCGATCACGTTGACCTTGGCGGTAAGCGTGATGTGGTCGCCTTGGCGCAGGAAGCGCGGCAGGTTAGGCACCACCATCAAGGGCTTCTGCGTGACGGTGCTGCGCGAGAACTGCGCGGTCTTCAGGTCGGCGGTGTGCGCCAGGCCCATGAAGTTCCAGCGCGTGAGGGCATCGGGCATGGTGAAGCGCAGCACCACGTTGCCGTCGCGATCGGTGAGCAGGTCGGGGAAGAAGAAGGCCGTCTCGCGGAAGTCGGTGCGGAGGGGGGAGGGAGCAGATGATGCGGATGGAGGTCCTGGACGATCCTTGTCGTACAGCACGACCTCCTCCAGCGCGACCTCCGACTCCGCATCTGCCGCGAAGCCAAAGACCCCCTCCTCTTGTTTCCGCCCTGCCAGAGCGACGCCAGGCAGGGCCTGCAACTCACGCTCGCCCTCGTCGCGTGCCACATTGCCCCTGATTCCCGCGCCGCGATAGCTTCCCCAGCCGACGAGATAGAGATCACTGACCAGATGCGGATAGCGCCTCGTGCTGTCCGCCACCCCACGATACGCCCCCACCATCTGCCTCGACCCCGCCGCGCCAAATGGCAACGCGCGGCCCCATGCCATCCGCTCCTGGTTCGAGCCCCACACGCTCATCCACCACTCCGGCATCGCGAAGCGATCGAGCGAGGCATCGTACATCGTGGCCAGCACCTGCGCAGCCACTTGCTCCTTCTTCGGGCCGGCGATCTTCAGGCGCCATTCCTCCTTCGCCCCGGGCAGGAGCTTGTCGCGGAAGCTCATCCATTCGACTTTCAATTGTTTGTTGGTCCATGGCACCTCGATGCGGTGCGTTGATATGTGCTGGCGACCGCGCTCCACGCACACGAAGTGGACGGTGAATCCACCACGATCCTCTTCCATCACGGGCAGCTCCACGCGTTGCTGGCCGCGCTTCAATTGGAACGGGCGCACCACGGCGATGCGGCCATCGCGCTCCACCTCCATGAGCACGCGGCATTCGGGCAGCGCGGTGCTGAGCAGCAGCACAACCTTCTCACCCGGTTCGCAACGCTCCTTCATCAGTTGTACATGGAAGGCTTCCTTCTCGAAGCCCGTGTTCTGGATCTCGGGATCGAAGAGCGTGAAGACCTTGCTCGCCTTGACCACTTGACCGGATGGGTCGAGCGCTTCCATCTCGATGATGTAGGTACCCACCTCCCAATCGCGGATGCCGCGCAAAGACGTGCGCTTGCCCCCCGCCTTAATGGAATCGCCCCGCATCACTTCCGAGCCGCGCGCCCAGGTCTCGGGGTCACGCTCGTTGTCGTACTGATCGTGCGGTAAGCGCCGCGCGAATTCCTCCTTCACCATCATGAAGCGGTCGGGGCGATCCGAAACGCGATCACGCTTCGCACCGCCAACGGGCATCATGAGCCTCGTAATGCGTATGTTGAATGGCGCGGGCTGCTCCTGTCCGTTCAGGTTCACCACGCGGATGAGCGCGCTGTCGGCGGTGCTGCGGTCGATGGCGCTATTGATTCCCAATTCGAGGTCGATGCTGCGGTATCCCACCACGAGCGATGTGCTGGCATCGTGCGTTTCGCCGGTGATATCGGTTACTGAAGCGCTGACCACGTAGTTGAAGCTCGGGTCGGACGGGCGCGGGAAAACGCGATCGGCTTCGGCGGTGAACTTCACGGTGAACTTGCCCTGTGCATCGCAAGTGGCTTCGCCGCTGGCAACCTCAGTGCTACGGCCCCAAGGCAAACCGCCCCAGCGCCAGCCGCACCACCACGGCATCATGGCGTTGCGCGATACTGTGTACTTCACTTTGGCGCCATCAAGCGGCGCGCCCGCGTAACCCTTCGCCACACCGGTGACCATGGCCTCTTCGCCGAGCTTGGGTGTACCGCTCACCGGAACAAAGACCACTTCGAAGGTGGGCCGCTTGTACTCTTCTACACGTAAGCCCTTATCGCCATCATCGGCCCACAGCGACCAATAGCCGGTTAGCCTCCCCAGCGGAATGGTGAAGCGCCCGTGGAAGGCCCCGAACCGGTCGGTGGTCACGGTTAGGGTGTCCACTTCCTCGCCGTTGGCATCGCTGAGCCAAACCTCGGTCTCATAGTCGGGCAGCACTTCGGTGCGCTTGCCGCGCTTCACGGTGACGATGCCCTTGAAACGGATCTCCTGCCCCGGCCGGTATATGGCGCGATCGGTGAAGAGGAAGGTGCGGATCGAGTCAGGCCCCTCCAGATAACGCTCGTAGGTGTAATGCCCTCCGCTTGTGTATTGGTCATCGCCCTGCTTCACGTGAAAGCTGATGTGGCCGCGCTGCTGGCCCAGCTTGAAACGCACGGAGCCATCCTCAGCGGTCATGGCACTTCCGATTTCCTTCTTACGCTGCTGTCCAGATTCCCATGATGCAATCAGTGCGCGCACGGTGGCCCCTTCGATGGGCTTGCCGGTCGTGCGGTTCAGCACGAGCAGCTCATGGGTGCTGCCATCATCGCGATGCACGAGCGCGAGATCAGTGACATTCACCTCGCACCAGCTGATCTCGTCCTTGGCGAGTTGGAACGATGCGCCATTGGCGATGATAATCGCATATCGCCCCAGCGGCAAGGCATCGACCGCGAGCTCCACCGCATGCTCGTTGAAATCGCCATCATCGGGAAGCTCGATGCTCCACTCCTTGATGGCCTTCTGCTTCAGCAGCCAACTGTAGCGATCAGTTTGGTAGCGTCCATCGTCCTCATCGCGCTCCGGATCGCTCACGATGCGAAGCCAGGCCTTGGTGCTGTTGCGGTACTTCATCAGCGCGAGGAAGTCCTTGCCTGGCGGCACGGCTTGTTCCGATGCGATGCTCAACGACGGCTGTTGCATGCGAGAAAGCAAGGCCGATGCGTTCCGAGCGCCGAAGGTGCCCGGCCACTTGGCTATCGCGGCGTTGCACAACTCGACCGCGGTGCGCCTCTCCCACTTCCAGTCGTCGCTGCGCAGGCGACCATACTTGTTCGCTTGTTCCTCGTGCCAGCGCGCGATGGCCACCATCACCTCGGCCTCGCAGGCATCCTCGGGCAGGCGGGTACGCAGCAATTCCAGCGAGCCGAGATAGAGGCTGTCCTTCTCCGGAAGCACGCTACGCTCGCGGACGTACGCCAAGCGCTGCAGCACCACATCCACATACGCATCGAGCTTATCGGCGTTGATGTGCGCGCGCTCCAGCCGCTGGTAAATGCGCATGCTCTGGAACTCCCATGCGGTGCTGTCGCGGTGCTCGAGCGGCCGGAAGAGGAAAGGCTCGAAGAGCTCGAAGTCCTTGGGGTCGTTGAGCGTGAAGCGCCACGAAGGCTCGGCGAGGCGCGTCTCCGTGTTGCTGAAGATGCGCAGCGCGCGCTGGGCCAATACATCGTAGAGCGTTGGGCGCAGGTAGCGCGCGGCGCTGTCGCCCCCGAGCAAATCGCCCAGCTCGTCAACGGGGATGTTACGCAGCTCATTGAACGGTTCGAGCGATGCGCGTGCCTCCCGAATCACGCGCTCGATGTAGCGCCCCTGTGTCCAGGTCTCTGGATCGGCGGCGTCGAAGGAGCCATCGAGCTCAGTGCGCTCCATGATCTGCCAGCGGTTGTACTGGTAGCGCTGCCACCAGCGATCCATGAGCGTGGTGCGCAGCAATTGCGACAAGGGCATGCCCGCCTCCGCTGCCCGGCGATCCATCGGGTTGATGATGCTGTCCTGGTCGATGCCCGTGAGCTCTTGAAAACCGGCGCGGCGCATCCACGCCTTGAACTCGGTGCGCCAATCGTTCGCGGCCTTGGCTTCGTTGAGCAGGACATCGGTCCGTTCCAGCGCGGTGGCGTATTGCCCGATGCCTGCGAGGGAATCAATCACCGCCCAACGCGGATCGGGCACCGAGGCTAAGGGCTTCTTGCTTCGGCATGCGCTCACCAGCGAGAGCAAGAGGATGGGCAGGAGGATGCGAAGGATTCGGGGCACGGCGGTCATGTTTCGGGAACGGGGCAAAGCTGGGATTCGTGCGGGGAATGACGCGTGATTATCGCGAGGATACCTTGGCAGCCACGATCGCACATGCTCCGCCGCATCCTCCGCATCCTGCTCTGGACCGCGCTTGCGGCTCTGTTGCTGTTCGGCGGCGTGCTGGTCTTGGCCTTCGCCAAACAGCGCACGCTGGTGCAAATGGCGCTCGACGAGATCAATCGCGAAATGGCGGGGCATCTCAGCATCGGCGGCAGCCGCATAGCGCCCTTCGAGGCCTTCCCGCTCATCTGCATCGACTTGGAGGATGTGCGCTTCCGCGGCAACGACGATACCACGAGCGCGCCCATCTACGAGTCCAAGGACCTCTACCTCTGCTTCCGCATCTGGGACCTGCTGCGCGGGTACTTTGATGTGCGCAGCGTGCATGTTGTCGGCGGGCACCTGGACCTCGTGCTCCATGAGGAAGGCAGCCTGAACCTCCTCCTCGCGAAGCAATTCGCCGCAGCTGAAGAGGAAGACGGATCCGCGTTGCACATCCACCTGCGCGACCTTCAGCTGCGCGACTTCACCTTCAACCATCTGCAGGAAGCAACGGGGCAGAAGGTGACCGCGCGCATCCACAGCCTGAAGGCCGACTTCCGCAGCATCGGCGACAGCATCGCTTCGGAACTGAAAGCCGACCTGCACCTCGACATCATCGGGAAACGCGACACGAGCTTCTTCTACAACAAGCACATCGAGATCGACGCGCACCTCGATTACGACATGGCCACACAGGTGCTGCAGATGCCGCTGAGCTCCGTGAAGCTGCAGGAGGTGGAGTTCAACGCCGAGGGCAGCATCGACATCAGCCACGAGGTGGACCTCGACCTGCACGTGCATGGCGAGAAGCCCGACTTCTCCTTGCTCATGGCTTTCGCGCCTAACGACTTGGCGGATTTCCTCGGGCAGTTCAAGAATGCGGGGCAGATCGTCTTCGCTGGCACGGTGAAGGGGCGAAGCGCATTGGGCATGACGCCGCATGTGCATATCAGCTTCAGCTGCGCCGATGGCTGGTTCGAGAACACGGCCACCGGGAAGCGCGTGGACCAGCTCGCCTTCAACGGCCACTTCACCAACGGCGCCGACCCCACCCTGCGCCAAGCCGAGTTCCATCTGCTCGACCTGAATCTGCGGCCCGGCAGCGGCGAATTCAGCGGCGACCTGGTGGTGATCGACTTCGTGGAGCCCTTCATCGACGTGGATCTCCACTGCGACCTCGACCTCGATTTCGTGGGCAAGTTCCTGAATGTGGAAGTGCTGAATGAGCTCGGCGGCCACGTGGAAGTGGACATGAAGCTCACCGAACTCATCGACATCGCCGCGCCCGAGCGCAACCTCGCGCAACTGAAACAAGGTGTGGACAGCGAGCTGCGCGTGCGCGACCTGCACGTGCGCATCCCTGGCCACCCGCATCCCATCGACGACCTCGACATCCACGCCCAGATGCGCAAGGGCTTCGTGGACATTGACACCTTCAGCCTGCGCATGGCCACGAGCGACCTGCGGCTGCGCGGCAGCATCAGCGACCTGCCCGCAATCTTCCACCACCAGAGCAAACCGATCGAGTTGAAACTCGATATCGACAGCCGCTCATTGAAACTGGCCGAGCTGCTCGCGCACGATACGGCCCTTGCGCGCAAACAGTCCGAAGAGTTCAGCAACCTCAGCGGGCGCATGCACTTCGTCACATCGGTGGAAGGCCTGCTCGACCATGAACCGTTGCCAAGCGGCGAGTTCTACATCGATGACCTGAGCGTGAAGGCGAAGCAATACCCGCATGCGCTGCACGATGTGCATGCCGACATCATCATCACCGACAAGAGCTTGCGCATCAAGGATCTCACGGCGGTGATCGACGCCAGCGACTTGCACTTCAACGGGTACGTGGAGAACTACGACCTCTGGTTCAACGAACACAAGCACGGCGAGACGCATGTGGCGGCCGACTTCACCAGCAGCCAATTGATCCTGCACGACCTGCTGACCTACCAGGGCGAGAGCTACCTGCCGCAGGAGTATCGCGACGAGGTGCTGCGCGAAGCGCGCTTCCATGCCGATGCCGACCTGCGCTTCGTGGATGATCGTTTCCGCTTCGCAGACCTGCGGTTGAGCAAACTCACCGGCCGCATGAAGGTACATCCGCTGAAGCTCGAGGATTTCAAAGGCCACCTCCATGTGGAGGATGACAAGCTCACCCTCGATGACTTCAGCGGTCGCATGGGCCGCACCGACCTTGCCGGCGATCTGCGTGTCTTCCTCGGCGACAGCACCGTGAAACGCCCATGGCCCGATCGGCTGGCGCTGCGCTCCACTTTCATCGATGTGGACGCGCTCTTGAACTACAGCCCGGAGAAAGAGGTGAACCACGACAGCGTGTTCAACATCTTCTCGCTGCCCTTCCCGAATCTCGAGCTGCGCGCGGACATCGGCACCTTGAAGTACCATCGCTACGAGCTGAAGGATTTCCGCACCGTGCTGCACCTGAAGCCCGACCACACCCTGAAGGTGGACACGCTGAGCGTGGGCATCGCCAAAGGCAGCTTGGAAATCAGCGGCGCGTTCACCGCGAAGGACCCGTACGATATCCGCTTCACGAGCACCGTCACCGCCCGCGACATCGACCTGGATGCGCTGATGATCAAGTTCGACAACTTCGGGCAGGACGTGCTGCTGAACAAGAACCTGCACGGGCGCGTGAGCGGCACCGTGAAGAGCACCTGGCCCATGCACGCCGACCTCACGCCGATCATGGAGAAGGGCGAGGCCGAGCTCGACATCGCCGTGGTGGATGGCAGCTTGGTGCGATTCGCGCCCATGCACGCCGTGGCCGACTTCTTCGCCGACAAGAACCTCGACCTGGTGCGTTTCGATACCCTGCGCAACGTGCTGAAACTGAAGAACGGCGTGCTCGACATCCCTGCGATGAACCTGAACAGCTCGCTGGGCTTCATCGAGCTCAGCGGCAAGCAGGGCCTCGACCTGACGATGGAGTATTACATGCGCATCCCGTGGTCATTGGTGTCGCAAGCCGCTACCACCAAGCTCTTTGGCGGCAAGCGCAAGGAGGAGGTGGATCCGGAACAAGAGGATGCGATCCAGTACCGCGATGCCGACAAGCGCGTGCGCTTCCTCAACGTGAAGGTGACCGGCACGCCCGACGATTTCAAAGTGACGCTGGGGCGCGATAAGAAGAAAGGGTAGAGAAGCGTGGAAGCGCTGGGAGTAAAAGAGGTGATGGAGGCATGGAAAGTGAAGGTGATGATGAGGGCTCGACTTCCGTTACCTCCTTCACCTCCATTCCCAAGCCACGAGGAGATCTCGACGACCCGAACCGTCCGCGCCACTCAATTAGCGAATCGCGTCAGATCCACTTCCGGATCCAACGCCTTGCCATCGAGCAGATGTGAAGCCAGGTGCTCGGCGCACCAAGGCGCCAAAAGCGCGCCGCGCGAGCCGAGGCCCGTGAGCACGGCTTCGCGCTCACCGATGCGACCGAGGATCGGCCTGCGGTCTTTGGAGCCAGGGCGCACACCGGCCCAGTGATCGAGCAGATCGATCTCGCCATTCCACAGGCGCTCCACGCGGTCAAGCATCAGTCGTTTGCCTTCATCGGTGCGGCCATTCCAAACGTTGTCCCAAGCGAAGGTGGAGCCGATGCGATACACATCATCGCCGCGCGGCACCACGAAGGCACCGCGATGCAAGAGGCAATTCATGCCCAAGCCGCGCATGCGCACGGTGATGCCTTCGCCGCGCACGGGCACCACGCCCGGCACCAGCTTGAAGGCGCCGCTGCATTGGATGAGTAAAGGCGCGCTGCTCTCGTGGATCGCGATGCCATCAGGCATGCGGCGGATGTCTTCGTCATGCACCTGCTGATCGGAGAAAGATCCTTCGGAGCGAAGGCGCGCGCGCTGCGCATCGATCATCGCCCGGATGTTGAGCCAGCCACTGCGCAGCACGATGCCGTGGCCATAGGGCTGCGGGAGTTTCTCGAGGCCGGGATCATGCAAGGGGCCGTTGCCGATCATGCGGTTGATCTCCGGGTCGCGCATGCGCAATTGCCAGATGGCGGCCTCTTGCGCCGTGGGGAAGATCTCCGCCATCTGCAGCGGCTTCCAC
>DAORNP010000022.1:0-2060 GCA_035441065.1 Flavobacteriales bacterium
GGGAAAGAAAGTTAGGACTAGCCCACTTCCTGTCCAGATTCTCTAGACCAGCTCACCTGGCTGAGCCTCGACGAACGTCCGCAGATGAGGCAGATGCCACAGATGAACCGCAAGCGGTCCGGGCGCCAGATGCGCCGGTAGGCGCTATCTGTGGCATCTGCGCCATCTGCGGACACTTCTTGCGCAAGCAATCATGAGGATGCGTGCTGGCCTGAGACCCGATGAACCTGTTCACCTCGCGCTCCCCTGCCAAAAAGTCCCCGACCTTCGCGCCCCGTCAGCCAAAAGCCTAGTGGCACCCGGCTTGACCAGCACGCGATGATCTTCAAAAAGAGACGAAAGACCATGACCGACCGACCGGATGTCAGCCCGGCCGAGGCTGCCCCTGACAAGGCTGCCGAACGGGCCCTGCCAATGGATGCGAAAGACGAGCAAGCGAAAGACCCGCTCTCCATCGCCAGTGAAGCCGCCGCCGAGCATGTGATGCACGACGCCGATGCGGAAGGCCGAGAGGACATCGCTGAACTGAATGGGCAACTCGCGGCCGCCAAAGCCGATGCCGCCGACCTGAAGGACAAGTGGCTGCGCCTGAACGCGGAGTTCGACAACTTCCGCAAGCGCACGGCGAAGGAACGCCTGGAACTGATCCAGTTCGCCAGCGAGAATGCCTTCAAGAACCTCCTGCCCGTGCTCGACGACATGGAGCGCGCGATCGCCAACAATGCTAAAACCGAAGACATCGCAGTGGTGCGCGAGGGCTTCCACCTGATCCAGAGCAAACTGCTGCACATCATGGGCAGCCAGGGCGTGAAGCCCATGACGGATGTGAAAGGCCAGCCCTTCAACACGGACAAGCACGAGGCCATCACCAAGGCCCCTGCACCCAGCGCGGACCTGAAAGGCAAGGTGATCGACGTGGTGGAGAATGGCTACACCCTGCACGACAAGGTGATCCGGTACGCCAAGGTGGTCGTCGGCGAGTAGGGGCCGAAGACCATCGGCCCGCTATGAGACCGACATGAAGCACACGAAATGAGCAAGAAGGATCCCTACGAAGTCCTTGGTGTTGACCGCAACGCGAGCGCGGACGACATCAAGAAGGCCTACCGCAAGCTGGCCATCAAGTTCCACCCGGACAAGAACCCGGGCGACAAAGCCGCAGAGGAGAAGTTCAAGGAAGCGGCCTCGGCCTATGAGATCCTGAGCGACGCCGATAAGAAAGCCAAGTACGACCGCTTCGGGCATGCCGGTCCGCAAATGGGCGGTGGTGGCTTCCGCGGTGGCAGCATGAACATGGAGGACATCTTCTCCCAGTTCGGCGACATCTTCGGCGACGCCTTCGGCGGCGGCGCTTTCGGCGGATTCGGCGGCAGTGGCCATCGCGGGCGCACCATCAAGGGCAGCAACCTGCGCGTGCGCATCAAGCTCACGCTGGAGGAGATCGCCCATGGCGCCGAGAAGAAGATCAAGGTGACCAAGCTCGTGCGCGGCAAGGGCAGCGAGTACGGCAATTGCCACACCTGCGGCGGGAGCGGCCAAGTGCGGCGCGTGCAGAGCACCTTCATCGGGCAGATGCAGACCGTGAGCACATGCCCCGCGTGCGGCGGAATCGGGCAGACCGTGAGCAAGCGCGCGCCCGGCAGCGATGAGCATGGCCTGGTGCGCGAGGAAGTGGTGGTGCCGATCAAGATCCCCGCCGGCGTGGAAGAAGGCATGCAGCTCAACATCAGCGGCATGGGCAACGATGCGCCCGCTGGCGGCGTGCCGGGTGACCTACTCGTTGTGATCGAGGAGGAGCAGCACCCTGAGCTGAAGCGCGAAGGCATGCACCTCCACTACGAGGCCTTCATCAGCATGGTGGATGCGGCCCTAGGGGCCAGCATCGAGGTACCGCTGGTGGATGGCAAGGCCAAGGTGAAGATCGAGCCTGGCACGCAGAGCAACCACATGCTGCGCTTGAAGGGAAAGGGGCTGCCCAGCGTGCAGCAGCACGGCCAAGGCGACCTCTTCGTTCATATCGCGGTATGGACGCCCAGCGACCTGAGCAAGGAGGAGAAAGC
>DAORNP010000022.1:2070-3822 GCA_035441065.1 Flavobacteriales bacterium
GAAACTGCGCAACAGCCCCGGTTTCCAGCCCCACCCCACCGCCAAGGACAAAGGCTTCTTCGAGCGCGTGAAGGAGATGTTCGGGCACTGAGCGCGGCGTGTAGTTTCGCCGGATGCGAATGCTGGTGCGCGCCCTGTGGGCAGCCGTGGTGCTGGCGCTGCTGTTGAAGCTGTTCCACCTGCCGCTCGCCAGCCTCCTCCTCATCCTTTGGGCCTCCGCGCTCGCCATGCTCTATTGGGCGCTGGGCTGGCTGCTCTTCCCCACCCCCACGCGCAAGCACCAGCTCATCGGCCTCAGCATCCTGGCGGGCTTCGCGTTCGCGGCGCTCATCACCGGCGCGCTCTTCCGAATCCAAGTGTGGCACGGCGCGGACACGCAGCTGATGATCGGTTTGGTGCTCGGAGGGGCCACGATCACGCTGGCGATGGCCTTTCGCCGGAAGCGCCCTGACCTGAACGCCTATTTCAATGGCGTGCTCTGGCGCGTGCTGCCGCTCCTGATCGTGGCCGCCCTGCTCTACCCCGTGACACCCGTTGCAATGATGCGATTCCATCATCGCGGGGAATCCGAAGCGAAGATCAACCTGCTTGAACAGCTTCACTCCAGCCTCGACGAAGGCGAGCGATCACGCGTCCTGCACGAGCTGGACAGCCTCGATCAAGCCGAAGTGGATGCACGCTTGAAATAGAAAGAATGTCTCTACTGACGCGCCCATTCATCCTCTCCTGCGCATTCATCCTCGTTGCGCACACCAATGGCCAAGACAGCACCTGGAGCAACGCGGGGCTTGCCGATGACGCTGCGGAGGCCCCGCTCGACATCGACTCGCTCATCGCGAGCTTCCAATGGGAGACCGGCACCATCGCGCTCTCCGAGGGCGCCATCACCCTCGATGTCCCGCCAACGCACAAGTTCCTCGAGGCGGCACAGGCCTACCACTTGCTCGTTGATGTTTGGGAGAATCCACCGGGCATAACGGACGCACTCCTTGGCGTAGTGCTGCACGCCGAAGCGGACACTTACAGCGATTCGCCTGCCTATGTCGTGTACTACGAAGAGAGCGGATACGTGCATGACCGCGATGCTGGCCGCATCGACTACGACGCCAAGTTGCGTGACATGATCCGAGAAGACAGTCTCAGCAACGTGGAGCGCCGCGCAGCCGGCTATGGCGGCCTGCAGCTCATCGGCTGGGCCTCACCCCCGCACTACGACCGCCAGCGCAAGGCGCTGCACTGGGCCAAGGAGATGGTGAGCGAGAACAGCGAGCGCAATGTGCTCAACTACAACATCCGTGTACTCGGTCGCTTCGGCGTGGTCGTCATCAACGCCATCAGCACCATGGACCACCTCACCGAGGTGAAAGCGGAGTTGCCCTCTGTTCTCGATATGGCGGCATTCAACAAGGGTTATCGTCACACCGACTACGACCCCAGCATCGACGGCGCCTCGCAGAAAGGCCTCGGCAGTTTGATCGACGGCAAGGACGAGGAGATCAAGGGCACCATCATGCGCCTGCTGCTCATCGGCGCTGGGGCCTTCGTGGGCATGCTGCTCATCATCATCGCCCTCTGGTACTTCTTCGCACGCAAACGCTGAGGCTGATGAGCTCATTCACCATCACCGGCCAGCTGGTGCGCATCGAGCAGCGGCGCATCACGAATGCGCGCATCACCATCGCCGATGGCCGCATCGCCGCCTTCGCCGACGGGCACCTGGGCATTGCCCGCGAGCACTTCGGGCATACGCCG
>DAORNP010000022.1:3832-5503 GCA_035441065.1 Flavobacteriales bacterium
CCCTGCGAGGGCTACGTGATGCCCGGCTTCATCGACGCCCATGTGCATGTGGAGAGCTCGATGCTCGTGCCCAGCGAATTCGCTCGGCTGGCGGTGCTGCACGGTACCGTGGCCACCATCAGTGATCCGCACGAGATCGCCAACGTGCTGGGCGAGAGCGGCGTCGAATTCATGATCGCCAATGGGAAGGAAGTCCCCTTCCACTTCTTCTTCGGCGCACCCAGCTGCGTGCCCGCTACCGTGTTCGAGACGGCTGGAGCGCGAATCGACAGCGATGCCGTTGGCCCCTTGCTGGAACGGCCCGAAGTGCTCTACCTCAGCGAGGTGATGGACTTCCCCAGCGTGCTCAACGGCGATGCGGAGATGATGCGCAAACTCGACCACGCCAAGCGGCTCGGCAAGCCCATCGATGGCCATGCGCCCGGCCTGCATGGAGACATGGCCAAACGCTACATGAATGCGGGCATCAGCACCGACCACGAGTGCTTCACCGCGGAAGAGGCGCGCTTAAAGCTGGAGCACGGCATGATCGTACAGGTACGCGAAGGCAGCGCGGCGAAGAACTTCGAGGCGCTCATCGACCTGCTGCACGACTGGAGCCACCGCATGATGCTCTGCAGCGACGACAAGCATCCCGACGGCCTCGTCGATGGGCACATCAACCTGCTCTGCGCTCGGGCCGTGGCGCGCGGGATCGATGTGTTCAAGGTGCTGCAGGCCGCGTGCATCAACCCCATCGATCACTACAAGTTGCCCGTAGGCCGCCTTCGCGTGGGCGACCCCGCTGACTTCATATTGGTGGATGATCTGAGGGAATTCCGCGTGCGCAAGACCTTCATCAAAGGGCAGCTCGTGGCCGAGGAGGGACGCTCGCTGATCCAGCGCGCGTCTGTTGAAGCACTGAACAACTTCAGCTGCTCACCGAAGCGTACCGAAGACTTCCTAGTTCCAGCGCGCAAAGAGGACCTGTTGTGCATCGAAGCGCTCGACGGCCAGTTGATCACACGGAAGAAGTGGATGCCGCCCACGGAGAAGGATGGCCTCTGCATCGCCGACCCCGCGAAGGACCTGCTGAAGATCGCCGTGGTGAACCGCTATGCGGATGCGCCGCCTGCCGTGGCCTGGATCACCGGAACAGGCCTGCAGCGCGGCGCCATCGCCGGCAGTGTGGCGCACGACAGCCACAACATCGTGGCCATCGGCACCAACGATGAGGACCTCTGCAACGCCATCAACCTGGTGATTAAGCACAAGGGGGGCATCAGCCTGTACGATGGTGCGCACCACCGTGTGCTGCCCCTGCCTGTGGCCGGGATCATGAGCGATGCCGATGCCTACACCGTTGCCGATGCCTACTCCACCATGGACCGCGAGGCGAAAGCACTGGGATCGACGCTGGGCGCGCCGTACATGACGCTCTCCTTCATGGCGCTGCTGGTGATCCCGCACCTCAAGCTCAGTGACCAAGGACTGTTCGACGGTGATGCGTTCCGGCTCATCGGATGATCGATCACAACGGCACCGTCTCGAACAATGGGCAGCCCGTTTGCCCCTGCGGCCCATAGAACTCCACGAAGCGCATCTTGTACAAATAGCCATCGGCATCCTTCACGATGAATGCGAGGCCCGGCACGATGCTATAGGAGCTGGTCTCAAAGGAATACACCTTCC
>DAORNP010000022.1:5513-7149 GCA_035441065.1 Flavobacteriales bacterium
TCGTACCCGATCGCGTTGCGCTCTGAGCGGAATGGGAAGCTGAGCGTATCCGCAGCGGTGATGGCGGTGAAGTCCAGGCCAGTGATGCGTGCGATCCGTGTGGTGGTGGCCCCAAGCACGCCATTCACGAGGTAATCCAGGCTGAATTCCTCGAAGCGATGGGTGAACTGCGTGAAGCAGAGGTCCCATTCCCCCATGATGGGCTCGATGGGCAGCACGCCTTGCGCGAAGCTCCAACTGGTGAATGAGCGCTGCGGGTCCTTCGGCACCACGGTGCTCATGACCGCACTGCCATCGAGCATCGCATGCGTAATCGAATAACCATCAGGGCCATGGTTGCTGAATCGCAGCTTGCGGAGTCCCATGTGGGTGCCATCCGGCGCGAGGCCGAGATCAACGATGAAGACGCCATTGGTTCCGCGCCAGTCGCCGAAGGCCAGGCTATCCGGGTGAAGACTGGCGGCATCAACACGGCGCGATGCTCCAAGCCCGGCCGTATCGTGGGGCTGCGCGATATCCACCGCACCAAGCGGCCACACGGTCATCAAGCGCGAGCCATTCAACAGCACGCGCCATCCGGCCGGGGCGCTCTCAAAAGCAAGATCCCAGGTGGTGCGCACGTTCTCGCTCACCACCGACCCGGATGACAGGTCGAACCAGAGCTGGTTGGCGTAACCCGTGCCCATGCATAATTGCGTGCTGCGCGCATCGCCCCGCGGCGCACGCGGTGCTGGCAATTCCTCCTTCATGCACGAAGGGAGCAGCACAAGAACCGCGAGTATCATGATCACGATCCTCATGCCTTCCGCTTCAATTCAAGTTCGGCGCGCAGGAAAAAGGTGCGGCCTGTGGTCATGGGCACAGCGCCTGTTCCGGAATCATGTACCCCGCTGCTTAGCGTCGCGTTCAGATTGCGCACATCGAAGAGGTCCTTGCAGCCTGCGGAGAGCGCGAGCCGTTTGCTCCAGAACTGCTTGGTGATCGTGGCGTCCGCCAGGTAGAAGGCCTCGATGCGACCACGCTGGACGGTGCCATCCAGTGCAATGGCATAGGTGGGCTGCTCGCCCTGGTGCTTCCAGAAGAGCGATGCGCTCCAGCCCTGTTTCATCCATTGCCGCGTGATGGAGCCACGCAATTCAGGCGTGCTGGCCCACTCGGTGTCATCGAGCGCATCCTTCCGCAAGGTGAGCGCTGCGCCAACGCTAACCATCCAATGGCCGTTGTCCCAACCCGAACCAACGCTGCCCCCGGTTGTGCGCAAGCGACCGATGTTCGCGTAGGTGAAGCTGGCGCCATTGAGCTGCGCGAGCGTGATCAGGTCGCGCACATCGTTGTAGAAACCGTTCAGCTCGCTCGTGTACACCACTTTATCCTTCGCGTGGCGATAGCTGATGCCCATCGATCCACTGCGCGAGCGCTCCGCTTTCAAGTCGGGATTGCCGGTGATGTCGTGGTTCACATCCACGAAGAAGAGGTGCAGCTCCTTAAGCGCTGGCGCGCGGAAGCCCTCGGCATAGGATGCGCGCAAGGTGAAGCGCTCAGAAAGCTGCCAGCGCACATTCAGTGAGGGAATCACCGGAGCCGCGTAGCGCGTGTTGTAGGCATAGCGAGCACCCGGTCGGATGGTGACGGTCTC
>DAORNP010000022.1:7159-13904 GCA_035441065.1 Flavobacteriales bacterium
GCATTCGCTGGTCGTCAGCAAGCGCGGCGACCTCCTCGCCCTCGGCCTCGCGCGTGCCATCCATGCGGTCGCCGCTGCCGGTCTCGATGTTGGCATCGAAGCCCAGCTCATAGCGGACAGGCACGCTATCGTTCGTTGAGCTGTATGCCGCGCGCACATTGGTGAGGGCGAAGCGCGTGGTGTCCTGTGCGCCTTCGGCATGGCTGAGGGCCTCGCCCAAGGTGGTGAGGTCGCGCAGCCAGGTGTTGCGCGTGCGCGCATAGCGGTTGTGCGCGGCCAAGGCATTCAACCGACCGTGGGTCCCGATGCGCCCTTCCGCGAAGACCGCATTGTCAAGGCGTGTGGTCACATAGGCGGCATCCAAGGCGCGCTCGTAGTAGGGCGCGCGCGGCATGCCCCGATCAATGATGCGGTCGTGCAGCCCCTCGCCCTTCCAGCCCAGGGTCCAGCGCTCGGTGCGCCAGCGGTAATTGGCACGCGCGAAGTATTGCTCGCGCGGCTTCCATTGTTGGAAGCGATTGGTACCAGCCACTTGCGCGCGAAGCGTAGGCAAGCCTTGGTGCTGCGGGTCCCACCCAGTGAAGAAGTTACGCCCGCCATTCAGCAGCAGCTCGCTCCTGCCCCATCGCCGCGAACCGCCGAGCGTGGTATTCAAGCGACCGATGTGCTCAGCATAGACCGAAGCGCGCATGGTGGAGGGTGCGGCCCCGCTCTTCTTCGTGATCAGGTTGATGGTGCCCGCCAAGGCGTTCGTTCCGTAGTTCACGCTGAGCGGACCTTCCACGAGCTCGATGCGCTCGATGCCCGTGAGGTCGATCTGCGAGAGGTCGACGTTGCCGTTCTGGCGGCCGGTCACCGGAACGCCATCGATGAGCACCTTCACATTCTCGCCGCCCAGTCCTTGCATGGCCAGTGAGGAGCCCAGCACGTTGTCCTGTGACAACCGGATGTTGAGCTGATCGCGAAGCGCATCGCCCAGGTTCTGCGCGGCCATCCGTTGCATGCGCTGGGCATCGATCACGCGCAGTTTCTGCACTGCGCCTTCCATACTGCCAGGGGCGTATTGCCCCGTGACAACGACCGGCTCTAGCCTCGTCACATCCGGCTTCAGGGTGCAGTGCACAGGCGCGGCTGCGAACACGGTATCGACCCAGGGCGCATAGCCAACGAACGAGACATGCAGGATAACGCCCTTGCCAATGATATCAGCATGGACGGGCACTTCGCATCGGCCATCAGCGCCGCTGATCGCGATGCCGCTGATCGGATGCCCTAGCGCTTGGTAACGCACATGCGCATAGGCAACGGGCGACGAGCCGCCATGCTCCAGAACACTCAAGCTCAACTGGGCATGGGAAGCCGCGCTCATGAGAAGCGCGAGACCGCTGAGCCAGAGATGTATCGCCTGCATTTTATCGCCGCGCGAAGTTCCCGGCCATCGGCCTTGGCTCTGTCACGCTTGCGTCAGGCGCCCTAGAAGCGCGCAGCCACTGTGACGTACAGCGTTCGGCCCTCTCCCGGGAGCAGCCCAGGGCCCGGATAACCACCGGCGCGGCGCGTAGCGTAACGCGCATCGGCCAGGTTGCGCGCCCCTGCGGTGATTTCAACGCCGGGCTTGAATGCCCAGCTCACGGAGGCGTCCAACAGGTCGTAGGCCTCGATGCGGCCCACGGTAGCGGCGGCATTCGGCGCCTCGGTATTGGCAGCATCGGTGTACACATCACCCACGCGATGCAGCATGACGCTCGCCGCCAACTGCTTCCACCTGTATGTGAAGCCATAGCGCTCGGTGCGCTCCGGCGCGTACTCCACGCGTTTGTCTTTGATGCTGCGCATTGGATCGTCGGCTATCGCGGGATTCTCCCAACGCGTATAGCGTGCCTGCATCAAGGCCATCGATGCGAATACGCGCAACGAACCCCAACGGCCACTTGGTGCTATCACCCTGAAGAGGTCCGATTCGGCATAGGCCTCGACGCCACTGGTTTCCGAGGCGCCGATATTGGTGCGATAGGCGGCTCCATCGCGCAGCACCGTACCCACGCGGTCGCGATAGCTCAGGTGGAAGGCACTGGCATCGAAGGCGAGATAGCGACCGAGTGTACCGCGAAAGCCGATGTCGGCATTCGCTCCGCTGGCATCGCGAAGCGCGGGATCGATCACATCGGTTGTTGCCGTGGGCGTGAGCTCCGAGAACAACACCGGACGATAGGCCGTGGCGTAGTTTGCATAGATGCTGGATGCCTTGGCGACCCGGAATTCGGCGCCTACGCCATAGAGCAGCACGCGCCGCTCGCGCGCATCACCCGGCAGTGTTCCATCGGGCCAGGAAGCGGAGCGCCCACCGATGGTTGAACGAATGAGCTCCACACGGGCGCCGGGCACTACGCTCAGGCGCTCACCGAACTTGAGCAAGGTCTCCAGGAAGAACGACGCATTGTTTGTGGTCAGCACGAGTTCATTGGTGAAAGGCCGCACGAGGTCGAGATCGAAATCGGAGCCGGTGGTGCCAACTCCGCGCTGCCTGCGATCGGTGCGACCCTGGAACGCCCGGATCCCGCCTGACAGATGCGCGGCGACAGGACCGATGCGGTAATGATGCAGCAGCCTGAGCTCCGCGCCGATGTTGCGATAGCTATCGCGGTCCACTTGGCGTGGCGCGAAACTGCCCAAGGCCACCTGGAACGAATCGGGCTCCAGCACCGGGCGCACGAAACCAACGCTATTGCGCTCTGCCAGGGTGCCGAATACCTTGAAGTTGGCCCGCGTCCGGTCGGAGAGACGCAAGTCCGCCGTTAGCGCGGCAACATTCCAAGGCGCACTGAACCAGTTGCGTGCCCGGTGACTCATGCTCGCGTCGCGATTGAAGTCGTGATCCGTAAGGCCTCCCGCTTGCTGGCTCACATAGCCGGAACGGGTGTATTCGAGACCGAGCTCAAGGTTCCGCGATGCGGCCATGTTCACCACCACACCCGCTGCCGTGGTGCCATAGCGGCTATTGGCGCGCCAGCCATCGGCGCTGCGCCGCTGCGCGAACACGAAATAGCCCATGCGTTTGCCACCGCCCTTCACGGAGCCGTAACTATTGATGAGCCCATAGGATCCCGCCGTCTGGCGAAGCTCCATCTCCATCGGGGTTCCTACGGCTCCGCGCTTCAGCCGGTAATCAATCAAGCCACCGAACTGGGGCCCGTATTGGAGCGACGCGGCACCGCGCACCACCTCGATGCGATCGACCGCCTCGAGCGGCGGGGCGTAGTACGCCTCCGGATAGCCGAACATGTCGGCCGAGATATCATAGCCGTTCTGGCGCACATTGAACTCCCATGAGCGATTCGGACTGAGGCCGCGTGCGGCGATGGAGGTCTGGATGCCCGAGCCATCGCTCTCCCAAACCGTGATCCCCGGCGCTTTGGCGAAGACCTGCCTTGCAAGATTCGTGGAGAGATCGGCATTCGTTCCGGTAAGGCGCAGGACCTCATTCTTCTTGCCGGCCATGATAGCAGTCCCGTGCAATTCGGGCAGTCGCTCCACCGGGCCGTCACCTTGCCGCCCGATCACCTCCAAGGCCGGCAGCGGCACGGAGCGGATGGAGTCCAACTGCTGCGCGTAGACCGTATGCCCTGTTGCAACGATGGCAAGCAACACGCCTGCGGTCCTTCCTGATCGTCCTGTCATCTCCTATCGCCCAGGCCGCAAAGCAGCTTCTCACCGCATGCGCGGGCAATACCACGATCGCGGTAAAGGCGGGGGGTCAAGGGTTGGAGTTTGAAACGGTTGAAGGTTGGAAGTTGCGCGCTCGAGCAACCGTCCAACCCTCAACCTGAGCCAGCGGCCCATTCGTTGGGCCAACCCTCAACCGCGCATTACTCCTTCACCAAACGCACCACGCCGTTGATGCCATCGCCTTGAACACGGGCGATGTACAGGCCGTTGGGCAACGCGCTCACGTTGATGGGGCGCTGCACCAAGCCGTGCAGTCCGGTGAGCTGCTGCTCCATCACCACGCGGCCATTGAGGTCGATGATGGTGAGTTGCGCTGCGTTCGCTTCAGCGGCGATGATGAGCGTGGCCGTGTTCGTTGCGGGATTGGGAGCGATCACGAGCGCACTGCTGCTGCTGGCTTCATCCACATTCGCCTGACCAACCAGTTCTTGATTGAAGGTCATGTTCCCGTTCGCGCTTCCGCCGTAGCCGGTGAACACGAGCTTGTAAATGTCACCTGCACGGTCCTTCACGAAGTAGGTGCGGTCCTGTGCATACTCCCATTGGAAGGTGCCTTGGTTGAAATTCTTCCAATCGAATCCGATGATGTTGATGCTCGGGCTGAAGGCCTCGCCCCAGTAGGTCGCCTCAGCCGTGGGCACGCCATCCACTTGAAGGGCTTCGACCTGCCTGTTCTGCAGCACGCCAGCCACCGGGTACATGGAAGGGAATGGCTGTGTGACGAACCCGATGTACTTGGTGAAGAGCAGGTCCCATGTGGCCGCTGCGGGTTCCAAATCAACCGCTGTGTTGGTCGCCAGGTTGTAGTAGCCGAAGTTCTTGCCGGGGTATGCTGAACGCACGAGGCTGCCGCTTTGCTCATTGCTGCCATCGAGATCGGCCCAGGTGAAGGTGAAGCTGTTGGTGGCGGCGGCGAATCCATCGACCTTGAACTTCTTCCATGCGCCGCCATTGAGTTGGAGCACGAAGCAGCTGTCGCCAACGATGTTGTGCGTGGTGAAGTTGTAGATGCCCCAGCCCAGATCGAAGGGGTTGGCGGTGAGTCCCCGATTGAAGGCGCCGCTGCTCCAATTGGTCTCGCTGTTGTGCTGTTCGGGCCAGCCTCCAGCGAGGCCAGTCGTATCGACGCTGCTCCACTGGGCCAGCGTATAGGGTGCCTTGTAGAGCTTGTGGCCTTTAGCGGTGTTCAGGAGGATGCCGCCTGTGATTCCGGTGAGTTCGAAAGCGAGGTCCCAATCGGCCAAGGCATGGTTGGACACCACGCCGTTGGCGAGGCTGTAGTAGGTCTGCTGGGTGTTCTGAGCCGCGGTGGTGACAGTGACCTGAGCGTTGGTGCCTGCGGCGATGAGGATCGCTGCAGAGAGTATCGATAGGCGCATGAGAGGTTCTTTTCGTTCGGGACGCAAATGAACGTTGGAGAAACACCGAACGACAATGACCGGATCAGGGTATTCGAGGCTGTTTGGTCATGGAAGTGCAAGAGGTGCCAAAGCAGCGGGCCCGGCGACCCAAGCGATCCCTCGCTTCGGCCACCGGACCCGAGCTCTGGAGCAAAGCCCCTTAGTCCACGCGCATGAAGCGTTGCGAGACGATCCGGTTGCCGCTCATCACACGCACCATGTAGCTGCCAACAGGCAGTCCGTTCAGGTCAAGGCGAGTGATGGTATCACCAGCGCCCAATGAGCGCACCGGCACGATCAGCTCACCATGCAGGTTGAAAACGCTCAGCTCGGCTCGTGCTGCCTCGTGCTGCACGCGCACGTATAGTTCTTCGTTCGCCATTGTAGGCCATGCTGCAACGCTGAAAAGACCATCGTTGCCACAGTCGGCGATCTTGAACTTCACGCCATCCACATCGAGGCTCGCGCAGATGTTGTTCGCGATCACCAGGCCCAGCACGTCAACGCCCGTGGTGACGCCCAGCTCAACGATGCTCAGGTCGAGCGTGGCAGGGTCGTACACCAAGGTGTGGATGGTGTACAGGCCCTCGGCGCTCACCGTGAAGCTCGGCTCGGCGCTCACGTTCTGGATCGTGAGCTCGGCGCCGCTGGTGAGCACGTAAAGCACGCTGTAGCCAGCGGGCACGTTGCTATCGCCGTTCGGCGTGGCGCTGATGGTCAGCTCGCCATCGAGGCAGCCGTATTCATTGCCGCTGAGCGTGCCCGCATCGGCCGTGCAAGGCTCGGGGCAGGCTTCCACGTTGAAGGCCGCGCCGGCCACATCGAGGCTCGCGCAGATGTTGTTCGCGATCACCAGGCCCAGCACGTCAACGCCCGTGGTGACGCCCAGCTCAACGATGCTCAGGTCGAGCGTGGCAGGGTCGTACACCAAGGTGTGGATGGTGTACAGGCCCTCGGCGCTCACCGTGAAGCTCGGCTCGGCGCTCACGTTCTGGATCGTGAGCTCGGCGCCGCTGGTGAGCACGTAAAGCACGCTGTAGCCAGCGGGCACGTTGCTATCGCCGTTCGGCGTGGCGCCAATGAGCAAGCCATCGGCATCCAAGCATCCGTATTCATTGCCTGTGAGTGAGCCAGCATTGGCCACACACGGCTCCTCGCAAGCCTCCACGTTGAACGCGGCACCGGGCACATCGAGTGCTGCGCAAATCAATCCACCTCCTTGAATGAGCAGGCCATTCACATCGAATCCGGTTGTGGTTCCGAGTTGCACCACGCTGAGATTGAGCGTAGCGGGGTCGTACACCAAAGTGTGGATGGTGTAGGTGCCGGGGGCATCCACCTGGAAGGATGGCTCACTGCCAGCGTTGATGATGGTAAGGCCAAGACCCTCCGTGAGCACATATACCACCGAGTATCCGTCAGGAACGTAGGGGGCAATGGCCACCACAGCATCAAGGTTCGCGACTCCATCCTCCAGGCATGCAGCAGCATTCAGCGCGGTCAGGGAGCCAGCATCTGGATTATCGACGTTCACACTCGTGCCAACGAGGTCGAGAGCGGCGCAAATGGTGCCGCCGCCTTGAATGAGCAGGCTATTGACCGCAGCGGCTGGAGTAACG
>DAORNP010000022.1:13915-30045 GCA_035441065.1 Flavobacteriales bacterium
CCACGATTCCCAGATCCAAAGTCGCGGGATTGTAAACCAAGCGATGAATGGTGTAGAACCCGGTGCTGTTCACCGTGAAGTGCTGGACGTTACCAACCGCTTGGATGATGAGGTCGGTGCCTTTGGTAAGCACCCAGCGCACTTGGTAGCCCGGCGGGACCACCTGGCCTCCATTCGAGATGGCACCGATGATCGTGCCGCCCGGCTGGAGGCAATCGGTGGGTTTGTAGCCGCGCAAGGTGCCCGCAGCAGCGGTGCAATTGCCTTGTGCGTTCGCGGCCTGCGTGCCGAGCAGCGCTCCGAGCATCAGGCCGAAGGCGACGCTGCCCGTCTTGCGGAGCAAACGCGTCATCGAGGTATTTATTCGGGACATGGGTTTTGGGTTAGGACCAGAAGAACAAGGGCACCGAAAGTTTGTTCGACGACCACCGAAAAAGATTGAACAGGGGTTTGGGCACTCAGCCAGCTCAATAGCGCACGACCCATCGCCCGGTAAGCGCAGCGGCTCTTGCACCGGGGATCACGAAATCCAACGAGAGCAGCTGCACCTGATAGTCCTCGAAGCGATAGGCCTCTTTGATCTTCGGTCTGGCAGCGAGCAACTCCCTGCAGCGCGCATCATCCACGATGAAGACCATGCCTGGCGCGATGAGCGGCAGCGCACTGGCCACATCGGGCACCCAATGCACCGGATAGCCCGCGTAGAAGTTGAGCGCATTCCCGCCAGCATCGATGCCATAAACCTGCTGGCGTGCGATGCCCTCGGCTGCCAGCCAGCGACCGGCTTGTGCGTTCCCCTGATAAACGAGCAGTTGCGGATACAGCAGCCCATTCACCACCAAGCCTACCAGTACCCACAACAGGACCGTGCGCCTGAACACCAACTCGACGCGGTCACAAGCGATCATGATTGCCGCCAGGACTGCGAGCAGTGCAGCGGCCGGCGCTGGCCACCACGGGATGGGAAAGCACCAACCAACCAGAATGATTGCGGCGGCAACAAGCAGCAACTGAATGAATGCATGCACCCATCGCGCCCATCCCTGCTGCAGCAGGGGCCATGCACGCGCTGCCAGTACAGCGAAGAGCGGCAGCGCCACATACAGGTAATGCGGCAGTTTGAAGCGCGAGAGCGAAAGGGCGATGAAGACGAGCATCGCGCCACTGATGCTGGCATATTCCGGCAATGGCGCACGGTGGATCAATGCGCGAAGGCCAATCACAAGACCCGCCAACAGCGGAACGGTCCAGGGCAGCAATTGCCATGGCAGCTCGTGCAGGAAGAAGAAGAGCGACGAATCGTCCTTCCAGCGGTTCTCGCCGGTGATGCGGCCGAAGCTCTGCTCCCAGAAGAAGAAGCGCAGGCCATGCGCGCCATGCTGCTCGTACAATCCGACGCACATGGGCCAGAGCGCCATGGCAACCACTACCGGCACCAGCAGCCAGCGTGCATCGCGCAGCGCATCCCAGCGACGAGCGAGAACGATGTGCCCGCTGATCGCTAACGCAGGCGCCATGGCTCCCATGGGGCCTTTGGCCAATAGGCCGGCAGCAATCGCCACCGCGAACAAGAGCACCTGCCACCAGCGCCGCTGCTCCACGAAAGCAGTGCCCGCCCAGATGGCGGTGATCACCGAGCCGGTGAGCATGGCATCGCACCGCACATCGTTGGTCATGAGCAGGAATGCCGCGCTAGCCGCGAAGATCAGCGCTGCGCGCCGCGCCGTGGCGGCATCATGATGCAGCCGAGCGAAACGCTCCGTGGCATGCACGCCCCAGAAGGCGAAGAGGATGCTGGGCAGTTTGTAGCTCCAATTGGCCACGCCGAAAAGCTTGAAGGAGAGCGCCGAGAGCCAGAAGAGCAGGGGCGGCTTGTCCAAGTAATCCAAGCCGCTGTGGTAGAGCCTGCGCCAATCGTCCTGCGCGAGCATATCACGCGCCATGGCAGCGTACTGCGCCGCATCGATCTCCATCACATCGAGCACGCTGCCCACCGCCGCCACCAAGGCAAGACCCGCGAGTGACAGGTAGTACGATGCGCGCGACATGCGGCAAGGTTAGGACAAGGTGAGCGGCCGCCCGCCTTGTCGCGTCACGTTGTAAGCCGAATGAGAACTTAATCCCCCAACGTCCGCTTCACCTCTTCGATCACGAAGGCCTCGACGTTGTCGCCGACCTTGATGTCGTTGAAGTTCTTGATGGAGAGGCCGCACTCGTAGCCGTGCGTCACCTCCTTCACATCGTCCTTGAAGCGCTTGAGCTCGTTGAGGTCGCCGGTGTACACCACGATGCCGTCGCGGATGAGGCGTACGCGGTTCTTGCGCTCGATCTTGCCATCGAGCACGTAGCAACCAGCCACGGTGCCCACCTTGCT
Organism: Flavobacteriales bacterium; assembly: GCA_035441065.1. GTDB lineage: Bacteria > Bacteroidota > Bacteroidia > Flavobacteriales_F > PHOS-HE28 > PHOS-HE28. Next base: position 16,290 of record DAORNP010000022.1, read on the forward strand.
GATGCGGAAGGTCTCGCGCACCTCGGCGGTGCCGGTGATCTTCTCCACCTCCTTGGGTGCCAGCATGCCTTCCATGGCCTGCTTGATCTCCTCGATGGCGTTGTAGATGATGGAGTAGAGGCGGATATCGATCTCCTCGGCCTCGGCCAGCTTGCGTGCACCCGGTGTAGGACGCACTTGGAAGCCGACGATGATGGCGTTCGAGGCCGTTGCGAGCAGCACATCGCTCTCGGCGATGGGACCCACGGCCTTGTGGATCACGCTCACCTTGATCTGCTCGGTGCTGAGCTTCAGCAGTGAATCGGTGAGCGCTTCCACGGAGCCGTCCACATCGCCCTTGACGATGAGGTTGAGCTCTTTGAAGTCGCCGATGGCGAGGCGTCGGCCGATCTCGTCGAGCGTGATGTGCTTGTGCGTACGGATGCCCTGCTCACGCTGCAGCTGCTGGCGGCGCGTGGCAATGGCCCGCGCATCGCGCTCGTCCTCGAACACCTGGAAGGTATCGCCGGCATTGGGCGCACCATCGAGGCCGAGTATGCTGACCGGCGTTGACGGAGGCGCTTCCTGCACCTGTTGCCCGCGCTCGTTGAACATGTTTCGCACGCGGCCGCTGAACTGGCCTGCAAGGATGATGTCGCCCTTGCGCAGCGTACCCGCATCAACGAGCAGGGTGGTCACGTAGCCCCGGCCCTGCTCGAGCGTGCTCTCGATCACCACGCCATGTGCGCGTTTGCCGGGGTCGGCCTTGAGGTCGAGCAGTTCTGATTCGAGCAGCACCTTCTCCAGCAACTGGTCCACGCCAGTGCCCTTCTTCGCGCTGATCTCCTGCGTCTGGAACTTGCCGCCCCACTCCTCCACGAGAATGTTCATCTGCGAGAGCTCCTCGCGGATCTTGTCCGCGTTGGCGCCCGGCTTGTCCATCTTGTTGAAGGCGAAGACCATGGGCACACCAGCCGCCTGCGCGTGGTTGATGGCCTCGCGTGTCTGGGGCATCACGCTGTCGTCCGCTGCGATCACGATGATCGCGATGTCGGTTACCTGAGCACCGCGCGCACGCATGGCGGTGAAGGCCTCGTGACCGGGGGTATCGAGGAAGGTGATCTGCTTGCCGCTGGGCAGGCCCACGCTGTATGCGCCGATGTGCTGGGTGATGCCACCGGCTTCGCCAGCGATCACATTGGCCTTCCGCACGTAGTCGAGCAAGGAGGTCTTTCCGTGGTCCACGTGGCCCATCACGGTAACGATGGGCGGGCGGGAGGTGATGCGCTCGGCGACATCCTCCTCCTCGGGGATCTCCTGCTGCACATCGGCCCCGACGAACTCCACCTTGAAGCCGTACTCCTCGGCAATCACCGAGAGGGTCTCGGCATCGAGGCGCTGGTTGATGCTCACCATCATGCCCAGCGCGAAGCAGGCCTTGATGATGTCAGTGACCGGCACGCTCATCATGCTGGCCAGTTCGCTGGCGGTCACGAATTCGGTCACCTTGAGGGTCTGACCGGCCAACTCGCGTGCTGCCTGCTCTTCTTCAAAGCGGCGGCCGCGCTGATCGCGCTTCTCGCGGCGCATCTTGGCACCACGGCTCTTGCCGCCGGTGAGGCGCGCGAGGGTCTCGCTCACCTTCTTCTTCACGGCATTCTCGTCGAGCTCGCCAGGGCGCGGGGCTGTGCGCTGCTCGGCCTGCACGGCGCGGTCAACGTTAACCGGACCTGGCTTCACCAGGCGCTTGCGCTTCCCTCGCTCGTGATCGGGCTTCTCTGCGGGCTTCCGTTCCCGCTCAACGGGCAGCTCGATCTTGCCCATCTGCTTCACGCCAGCGAGCTTCTGCACGTTCACGCGGATCACCTCCGGCTCGGCAGGCGCTTCGGGTGCGGCGGGCACCACGGGCGCGGCGGGCGGCTCGGGAGCCGCTGGTGCTTGCACAGGCGGTTCTACTGGCGCTTCCGCCTTCTTCTTCGCTCCCTTCTTCGGCGCATCCAGGTCGATCTTGCCCAAGGTCTTGGGGCCGATGGTCTTTTCCACCTTGGCCTTGATCACTTCGGGCTCTGCGGCAGGTGCTACGGGTGCAGCGGTTGGCAGCTCGGCCTTGGGCGCAACGGGCTCCACGGGGGCGGCCGCTGGTGGCACATTGTGAATCACCACTTCGGGCTCCTCCTTCACCTTCGCCTTCGGCTCGGACTTGGCAGCGGCGGCACCCAGCACGATCGATTCGCGCTCCTGGCGCGATTGCACGGCCTGTTGCGCTTGCGCCTTGATTTCCTTGTCCTTGCCGAACTCGGCCAATAGCAGGTCGTAGAGCACAGCGGAGATCTTCCCGTTGGGATTGCTCTCCACTTCGTGGCCCTTCTTGGCGAGGAATTCCACCACCGTGTGCAGCCCGAGGTTGAACTCGCGCGTCACCTTGCTCAATCGTATGCCCTTCTCCGTCGCTTCGCTCATGCGGTGGTTGATTCGGCTTGCTTGGTTCCTTTCGTTTGCCCGTTCCGAACGGACGCTTGTTCCCCGTTAGGCCTCCAGTTCGGCTTTCAGGATGCGGAGCACTTCCGCGATGGTCTCTTCCTCCAGATCGGTGCGCTTCACGAGCTCCTCGGCAGGGATGTCGAGCACGCTGCGGGCCGTGTCGCAGCCGATGTTCTTGAGCTCGTTGATGATCCACTCGTCGATCTCGTCGGCGAAATCGTCCAGCGCCACGTCGTCGGTGACCTCGTCGGTGTCGCGATAGACATCGATGTCGTAGCCCGTGAGGCGGCCGGCCAATTTGATGTTGTGGCCGCCCTTGCCGATGGCGAGCGCCACCTGATCGGGCTTCATGTACACCTCGGCGCGCTTGGTCTCGGCGTTCAGCTTGATGTCGCCGACCTTGGCGGGACTGAGGGCGCGCTGGATCAGCAGCTGGTCGTTGGCGGTGTAGTTGATCACATCGATGTTCTCGTTGCGCAGCTCACGCACGATGCCGTGGATGCGGCTGCCCTTCATGCCCACGCAGGCGCCTACCGGATCGATGCGGTCGTCGTAGCTCTCAACGGCCACTTTGGCGCGCTCGCCGGGTTCGCGCACGATGCGCTTGATGGTGATCAGGCCATCGGCCACCTCGGGCACTTCCTGCTCGAACAGCTTGGCCAGGAACTCGGGGGCCGTGCGGCTCAGGATCACCTTGGGGCTGTTATTGATCATCTCCACCTTCCACACCACGGCGCGCACGGTATCGCCCTTCTTGAAGAAGTCGGTCTTGATGTGCTGGTCCTTGGGCATGATCAGCTCGTTGCCCTCGTCGTCGATGATGAGGGTCTCGCGCTTCCACACCTGATAAACTTCGCCCGCGATGATCTCGCCCACGCGCTCCTTGTACTTGTTGTACAGGTGGTCCTTCTCCAGCTCCACGATGCGTGCCTGCAGGTTCTGCTTCAGCGCAAGGATGTTGCGTCGGCCGAAGTCCTCAATCTTCACCTCCTGGCTCACTTCCTCGCCCACCTCGAAGTCCTCGTCGATCTTGCGGGCCTCGCTCAGCTCGATATCGAGGTTGTCGTCCTCGCTGAATCCGTCCTCCACGATCACGCGGTTGAGCCAGACCTCCAGGTCGCCCTTGTCCGGGTTGATGATGATGTCAACCTTGGCTTCTTCTCCGAAGCGCCGCTTGACGACGCCCTTGAAGACATCCTCCATGATTCCCATCATGGTGACGCGGTCGATGTTCTTGATGTCCTTGAATTCGCCGAAGGACTCGAGTAGGTTAACGGTGGCCATGGCCAGGGATCAGTTGAACGTGATGGTTGCTTGGGTGCTCTTGATGTCGGCGAGGGCCACGGTGGTGACTTCCTCATCCAGTTTCGGAAGGCGGCCTTTCACTTTGCTGGGATGCTGAATGCGCAGGCCCAGGGTGCTGCCGTTCAGCGATGAAAGCTGCCCGTGGAGGGCGCGACCATCGTTGAGGGTGATGTCGACGATGCGTCCGATGTGCTTCTGGTACTGGCGCATCACTTTGAAGGGGCGGCCCATGCCGGGGCTGCTGAATTGCATCTCGAGGTCGTCCGCTTCGGCGCCGAGATCTTCGCGCACGGCCTTGTTGAGGGCGGCCAAATCGTTTAGGGTGATGGCGCGGTCGTTATCGACCTCCACCACCAGCTTGTTGCCGGGGCGCAGCTCCACCGCCACCAGGAAGTGCGTGGTGCCTTCCAAGTGCCGTTCGACGATGCTTCTCACGTGTGCTTCAGTGACCATAACCTCCTTGCCCTCAATGGGGTGGAACAAAAAAGAGGGGCGGTCCCCTCTTCCTCTTCCGCCGACTTTCGGGTGCGAATGTAGGGCGGGAGGTTGGAAGTTGATGCGGTGCCGTGCTCGTGCCGAACTGAACCTCACTTCTTCCCCCCCGGCACTCCTCCTCCCCTCGGTGCCTGCGGCGCGCTCGGCGGCGCTGCCTTTTTCACCTGCCCATCCTCGTACTCCACTGCCTTCACCACTTTGCCATTGCGATCGTAGGTGGTGCTGGTGCCATGCAAGCGACCATTGCGGTAATTCATCTCCTGCACCACGCGGCCGCGCTGGTCGTACACCTTGCAGTTGCCGTGCGGGTCGCCGTTGAGGAGCTCCTGCTCGCGCATCTTCACGCCGGCATCGTCGAAATAGATCCACTTGCCCGTTGGCGTGCCCTTGCTGAAGAGCCCTTCACTGATGGGCGTTCCATTCACGCTGTAGCTGATCCATCGACCGCTCTTGCGGCCTTGATCGTAGCTGCCCTCTTCGCGCACGCGGCCTCCGGGGATCTTGCCGGTGCCGGGGTCGAAGTAGAGCTTCCATGCGCCGTGTTTCAAATCGTCCTGGAACCAGCCCTCGTAATCGGGATTGCCATCGGGGAAGAATCCCTTCCATAGCCCGTTCATGCGGCCCTGCTTGAAGCCGCCTTCGGTCTTGAGCTTGCCGTTCTCGAACCAACTCTGCCAAAGGCCATCCTCCTTGCCGTTCACATACGGCCCCTCCTGCAGTTTCTGCCCCTTCTCATAGCGCGTGGTCCAAGTGCCGGTCTTCATGCCGTCGGCGAAAGCGCCCTTCTTCCAGAGCTGCCCGCCTTCGTAGTAGTAGATCCACTCACCCTGTTCCTTATCGGCCTTGAAGGCGCCGGTGCTCTGCAACTGGCCGTTGGGGTGCCAGTGTTTCCAAGTGCCTTCGCGGAGGTCATCCTTGAAAGGCCCACTCATTTCCGGCTTGCCCTTCTCATTGTACCAGGTCCAGAGACTGTCCTTTCTATCGGCCTTATGCCAGCCGGTCACATCCACCGAACCATCGGCACGGTACGCGGTGTAGGTGCCGTGCAATTTCCCCGCGACATAGGCCGCTTCCTTCTCCGGCTTGCCATTACTGCCAACCCACTTCCACAGGCCGTTGCGCAGGCCGCCGGTGCATGGCCCTTGCGACTTGATGTTGCCCGCCGGCCAATATTCCGTTTGCATGCCATCGGGCACGCCGGCCTTGTAGTTCTTCTCTTCGCTCAGCGCGCCGCTGGGGAAGAGCGAACGCACGTAGCCATCGCCCTTGGTCACCGTTTGCACGCCTTGGTTGTCCCAAGCGTCGATGACCACCGCGATGCCCAAGCTCCAACGCTCCATCAGCATCGGCTTGCCGTCGGGATAGAAATACTCCCACGGCCCCTCCTTCACGCCCTTCTTGTAGGCGCCGCGTTCCATCACCTGCCCACTAGCGTACCAGCTGGTGATGGTGCTGTCCTGCACGCCCCGCCGCATGAAGCCATCGTGCTGCAGCTGCTTGCCGTCGTAGTAAATGCGTACGCGGCCATCCCGCTCGCCGGCCCTGAACTCGCTCTGCTCGATCAGCACGCCTTGGCGGTCGTAGAATTTCCACTCGTTCCATTCACGGCCATTCACCATGAGTCCCTCGCTCTTCTTGATGGTCTGCTTGGCATCCCAGTAATCAACGAAGGGCTCGGCGCCTTGGGCGAGGCCGGCCAGGGAACAAACCGTGAAGAAGAGAAGGTGCAGCAGGCGCATGGGGCGAAGGTATCCGGGTGCCGAGGGGCGGGAAGCACCCGTCCGTGCCAACTTCCCACAACGCGGCGGGGATGCCGAACCGTGCGTGCTGACGGCTGTTCTTCTCAAGAGCGCGCCGCGTCCTTCTACCTTGCGCCCAATGCGGAAAAAGTCCATTGTGCTGAGCCTGGCAACGGCACTGGTGCTGCTGCTCTCCGCTTGGGATTTCGCAGTGCGGCCCGTTGCAGGCCCGCATGGCCGATTGGAGCTGGCCTTCCTCCGCAGTGCCGACAGCCTTCCTGTGATCATCGGCACCTACTTCACCACGGCCGGGCGCTGCGCGGGCTGCCATGGCCGCGATCTCCTGGGGCAAGCGAGCATCGATACCCAAGGTCGCGACGTGAATGTGGTGGACGATTGGCGCAGCACGATGATGGCCAACAGTGCGCGTGATCCCTTCTTCCGCGCCAAAGTGCGGCACGAGTCTTTGGTGAACCCGTCCCATGCTGAGGCATTGCAGAATAAATGCCTTGGCTGCCATGCGCCACTGGGCATGCACGAGGAGCGCCTGCTTGGCCATGCGCCATTCACCCTTGCGCATCTTGATACCAGCCGATTGGGGATGGATGGCGTAAGCTGCTTAAGCTGTCACATGCAGAGCGAGGCCACGGCGGGCAGCTTCTTCAGCGGCGAACTGGAGTTCGACTCGGCGCGTGTTTATGGACCCTACAGCGACGACCAGATCAACCCGGCCATCATGGAGTTCTTCGTGCGCTTCACGCCGGGCTTCGGCAGCCACATCGTGAACAGCAAGGTGTGCGCTGGCTGCCACACGCTGATCACGGAGACCGCCGACCTCGATGGCAACCTCACCGGCGATCGTTTCGTGGAGCAGGCCACCTACCACGAGTGGCTCAATAGCGTGTACAGCGCCAACGGAACACAGTGCAACACCTGCCACATGCCTCGCATCAACGACGGCATCCTGCTGGCGGCGGAGTATCCCTTCCTGAATCCGCAGTCGCCTTTCGGATTGCACCACCTGGTGGGCGGCAATGAGCACATGCTGCGCCTCCTGAAGCAGAACAAGGTCGCACTGAACATCCCGGCCACCGATGTTCAGTTCGACAGCACCCTTGCTCGCACGCGTCGGCTGCTGGCGCACCACACGCTCGATGTCGCACTCACGCTCAATGACCGCACCGCCGACACCGCTTATTTCAGCCTGCGCCTGGAGAACAAGGCCGGCCACCGCTTCCCCAGCGGCTACCCTTCGCGGCGCGCCTTCGTGGAGTTCATCGTGCTCACGGCTGAAGGCGATACCGTATTCAAGAGTGGGTTGCTCAGCAGCGCGGATGAGGTGGAAGGCCATGACGCGCCATACGAGCCGCATTACGACGTGATCACCACCGGCGATCAAGTGCAGATCTACGAGATGGTGATGGGCGATGTGAACGGCAATGCGACCACCGTGCTCGAGCGTGCCAAGGAGCCGCTGAAGGACAATCGCTTGGCGCCCGTTGGCTTCACCAGCACGCACCTCGCGTACGACACCACGCTTGTCGCAGGTGTTCCCGCGAGCGACCTCGACTTCAATCGCAACACCTTCGGTGAGGAAGGCACGGGCGGCGACGTGGTGCGCTACCACGTGCCCATCTCCGGTGTGCCCGATGCGCTTCGGGCCTTGGCACGCGTGTGGTATCAGCCTGTGCCACCGGGCTGGAACCAAGAGATGTTCTCCCACTCGCACCCCGACATCGATGCGTTCCGCGACATGCTCGAGGCCAGCGACCGCTCGCCCTCATTGGTGGCCAGTGATTCGCTCTTCCTGGGTCCGGCAGGAATCGCCGAGCGCCCGGCCGATCGGGTGCGCGTGCATCCGGTGCCCACGAGCGATGGCTGGGTGGGCATCAACGGAAGATCAGGCGAGCAAGTCGAGCTGCTGGGCGTGCTGGATATCCGCGGATCGCGCGTGGTTGCCGCCATCCAGCGCAAGGCGGCAACCCTTCGAGTGCGACTGCCCGATACGAGCGGCAACTATCTGCTGCTGTTACGCGTGAACGGGGCTGATGTGGTCAAGCGCGTGGTCCGCGAATGAGCCTCACGCTGGCATCCCTCCGCATCTACCCGATCAAATCGCTCGGGGGGTTCCTGGTGAACGAAGCGCAGCTCACCGACCGCGGATTACAGCATGACCGACGCTGGATGTTGGTGGATGGCGAAGGCACCTTCGTGAGCCAGCGTGAAGTGCCGACCATGGCCTGCCTGCACACCGCACCGCAGGGTGATGGTTTCCGCGTGACCGATGTGCGCGATGGCACCACGCTCGATCTCCCTTGGACATGGCGTGATGAGCGCACCCTGATGACAAGCGTGTGGAGCGATCGCTTGCGGACCGTTCCCTCGCTCGATGAACACAGCCGCTGGTTCAGCTCACATCTTGAACGACCACTGACGCTCGTGTACCTGCCCGATGCCACGAAGCGCCACACCGATGGCCGGTATGCGCAAAGCCTCACCTCGCTGAGCGATGCCTTCCCCTACCTGATCGCCTCGCAGGCCTCGCTCAATGATCTCAACGCGCGGCTCGATGTGCCCGTGCCCATGGACCGCTTCCGTCCGAACCTGGTGATCGCCGGTGGAACGCCATACCAAGAGGATGCGTGGCGCGCGATCACGATCGGCACTGCACACTTCCAACTGGTGAAGCCCTGCGCCCGCTGCGTGATCGTGAGCACCGACCAGCGCACCGGCGAACGCGGCAAGGAACCGCTGCGCACGCTGGCCAGCTATCGCAGCAAGGGGAACAAGGTGATGTTCGGGATGAACGCGGTGGGTGACGCCAGCGGCACGGTGAAGGTCGGTGCGGTGGTGACCGTGCTCAGTTGAGCACTGGTCGATCTTCCGCATCTTCGATGCATGGCCACGAACAAGCTGCAGGTCCAGAGCCTTCGTACGGAGGTGGACGCCGCGTACCTGTATGAACGCATCGCTGCCAATGAACAGGACCCGCATGTGGCACAGCTCTTCAAGGAGATGGCCACCATCGAACGTGGCCATGCCGAGCATGCCTTTGGTGAACTGAAGAAGGCCGGTATCCTCGATGTGATGCCAGGTCCATCGTGGCGGGCACGCACCTTGGACCGCATCGGTCGCATGCTTGGGTACGACCATGTGATCGCGCAGCTGATGGACGTGGAGAAGGGCCTGGCGAAGGCCAGCGTGGCGCAGAAGCTCCGCAGCGGAACGCCGGTGAGCGGCGCGGAGCAGAACCATGTGCGGATCCTGGCCTCCCTGATCGCCGGCAAGCGCGGCATGGGCGGCGAGCAGCTGGGGCGCATCGAAGGGCGGCACAAGAGCGTGGGCGGCAACGCGCTGCGCGCCGCGGTGCTCGGCGCGAACGACGGCCTGGTGAGCAACATGAGCCTGGTGATGGGCGTGGCCGGCGCCACCGAAGGGCAGGAAGGCGTGCTGCTCGCGGGGCTGGCCGGCCTGCTGGCCGGTGCCTTGAGCATGGCGCTCGGCGAGTGGATCAGCGTGAAGAGCTCGCAGGAACTGTACGAGCGCCAGATGGCCCTGGAGATGACCGAGCTCGAGACGAATCCCGAAGGCGAGCGCAAGGAGCTCGTGCTCATCTACATGGCGAAAGGCATCGGCGAGGCGGAGGCGCATCGGCTGGCCGATGAAGCCATGCGCGACACTGGCAAGGCGCACGCGCTGCTGGTGAAGGAGGAGCTCGGCATCAACGCGGAGGAACTGCAGGGTTCGGCGTGGGAGGCGGCGATCACCTCGTTCTTCCTCTTCGCCATCGGCGCCATCCTGCCCGTGCTGCCCTTCTTCTTCCTCACCGGCCTGAAGGCCATCGGCCTTAGCCTTGGGTTGAGCGCGCTGGGCCTCTTCGGCATCGGCGGGGCGATCACGCTCTTCACGGGGCGTTCGCTCCTGTTCAGCGGGATGCGACAGGTGTTCTTCGGACTTGCGGCCGCGGCGATCACCTTCGGCATCGGCCGGCTGATCGGGGTGAACGTGGCGGGCTGATGGAACCGCTACCTTGAGCGGAACTCCGTCGTGCGGCGAGCAGGCCACCCAGGCGTGCATCGCTCGTCATACAGCAAGACCAGCCCCATGGAACGCACCCTCCTTCTCTGGATGATGGCCCTGAACGGGATCATCGCCCAGGCCCAGGCCCCCTTCGCCAACGTCTACGATGCACCGTCCGATACGACCTCTCCATGGTACACCGGCGGCAGGGTCGCCCTCCGACCGGACAGCGGCTTCACGGTCCTTGGTCACGCCGGCTCGAACAGCCCCGACCGGAAGATCATCTACGTGGACCGGATCGACGCCGATGGTGCGCCCTTGCAGCATGACCGGTACCACTTCGCCCAAGACACGGTGTACCTCTACAATTGCTTCACGCGCTCCGACGCGGGCTCCCTCCTCATCGGGACCGTTCGCGACCGCGACCTGTTCATGATGCACGTGGCCGATGATGGCACATGCGTGTCGGCGTTGATCTACGACGACCCCGACCCGCTGGTCATCTCGAGCAGGTGGCACAGGGCCGTACCCATGCCCGACGATTCCCTGCTGCTCGTCGGTAGTGCATCGGGGGCCGGCGGTTCCAAGGGTCTGATCGCGAAGTGCGACACGAATGGGATGATCGCCAGTGGCACCTACCTGCAGATCAACAACGCGGCCACAGCGTTCCTTGGCGCCGAGGCCCTTGCGAACGGCGATGTGCTGGCGTGGGGGGGCGTCAACGGCCCAATGGGTGGTTCCAACGTCGCCCGCATCGCACCTGACGGCACGGTGATCTGGGCGGAACGGGTGAGGGAGATCCCATCCAGCGGCATGCAGATCAGCGGTGCGGTGGAGCTCAGCGACGGTACGCTGCTGCTCGGCATGTCCTATGTACCAGCGGGCCAGACCACCATGCACCCTGCGTTGCTCGCCTTGGCGTCCGATGGAAGCCTGATCGATTGGAAGTTCTATCCCGATATGATCTCCGGCGTATACGGGGCCATTCCGGCGAACAACGATGGTGTGCTGATGGTCGGATCCGGGCCGGGTGCCTTGCGCTTCCTTTCCGTGGACGCGACCGGCGCCATCGCGACAGCGGGAGAGCTGAACGCGACGATGTCCCAATATGCCTTCATCGCCGATGCGACCGGCGCCCCGGTGATCTCCGGTCTCACGCCCGTGCTGCCGCGACGCCCTGCCATGATCCGCGGCACCGGTGCGTTCGCCGCATGCGGCGTGGTGCCCCTCACCTCCACCGTGCAATCCCTCACCCCCATCATCGCCGACGATTGGGTGCAGACCTCTGTGCTGCTCGATACGGTGGACGTGACCGCGAGCATCACGCACAGCACCTGGGCCCTGACGGACTCGGCCCTTTGCCCGGGGATCATCACCGGATCATCCGACCATGCGCAGCGCATCAGCAAGGCGTGGCCGGTCCCGGCATCGGACGTGCTCTGGGTGGACCTGCCCGATGGAACGACCGCACGGGGCGTGGATGTGATCGACGCGCTCGGGCGCCGGGCGGCGATGGCCTGGACCGCCGATGCCGGGCGTGTGCGTCTGTCGGTGGAAGACCTGCGCCCAGGGGCTTACACCCTGCGGATCCGCACCATCGAAGGGGAACTGGCGGTCCGCTTCCTGAAAGAGTAGCGCCAACGGGCTTGCTACCTTTCCGCTGATGATCCACTCCATCCTTGCGGACAAGGCCACGCGGCTCTACCTCGTTCTGGGCGGCTTCTTCGTGGCCAATGCGCTCATCGCGGAGATGATCGGGGTGAAGCTCTTCCAGCTGGAGACCCTGCTCGGCTTGGCGAAGGCCGACTTCGAGCTGCTGGGCCAGCCGCACCTGAGCTTCGTGCTGAGCGTGGGCGTGCTGCCCTGGCCCATCGTGTTCATCATGACCGATGTGATCAACGACTACTACGGCGTGCGTGGCGTGCGCTTCCTCACCCTGCTCACCGCAGGCCTGATCGCCTTCGCTTTCGTAGTGCTCGCCGCTGCCATCCACATCGCACCGGCGCAGTTCTGGGTGGAGAGCGGTGTGCAGCAGGGCGTGCCCGACATGCAGGCCGCCTTCGCCGCCATCTTCGGCCAGGGCATGAACATCATCCTGGGCTCGGTCACCGCGTTCGTGATCGGCCAGTTCGTGGACGCGCTCAGCTTCCGTGGGATCAAGCGCCTCACCGGCGACCGGCGCATCTGGCTCCGCGCCACCGGCAGCACGCTCATCAGCCAGCTCATCGACAGCGTGGTGGTCACCTATGTGGCCTTCTGGTTGCTGCGCGATGACTTCTCCTTCGCGCGCTGCACGGCCATGGTGCTCACGGCATACGCGTACAAGTTCGTCGTAGCGCTGCTCAGCACGCCACTGGTTTATCTCGCCCACGCGGGCGTGGAGCGGTACCTTGGCGCCGAGCGGGCCGCGGCAATGCGTGCGGCGGCCCTGCGCATGCGCGACGAGCAATGAGCGACTCTGTCATCATCGAGCCCATCGACAAGGAGGACTACAACGGCCTCTTCAAGTTGGTTGACAGCGAACGCGAGCGGCTGCAGCCCTACTTCCCCGTGACCTGCGCGCATTGCAGCGATCCGCGCAGCACGCGCAACTACATCAAGGACATGATCGCACGGGCCAAGCAGCGCGAATTCTATTGCTTCGCCATGCGAGACTACGAGGGTGGCGCGCCCATCGGTCTGGTCTTCCTGAAGGAGTTCGATTGGACCGTGCCCCGCTGCGAGACGGCCTACTTCATCAGCTCCATCTACGAAGGCAAGGGCATCACCACCATGGGCGTGATGTGGGCGGTGGACTTCGCCTTCTCACAGTTGGGCATGGAGAAGGTGGTAGCGCGCGTCGATCCGGCGAATATCGGAAGCTGCACGGTGCTGGAGCGCTGCGGCTTCGAGCGCGAGGGAATCCTGCGCCGCGATTACCGCGCAGCCGATGGCCGCCTCTTGGACCTTGCGATGTACAGCGTGCTGCGCTGAGCCTACAACCCAGCCGCAGGCGTCCACTTCTCTGGTCGGCCTGCCACGGGCTTCACAGAGCGCAGGTAGTCGTAGATGGCGCCGAGGTCCTCCTCGGTCATGGAGGCATACATCATCCACGGCATCACGGTCTGGAAGTCGCCGGCCTCCCAATTCACCGTTGGAGGCACGTAGCTGCTGTCAGCGTATTGCTTGAAGCGCCCGACGAAGGTTGCCTTGTCCCAAGCACCGATGCCATCCGTTGGATGCGGCGTGATGTTGGGCGACCGCACCACCGAGCCATTCGGGAAATTGAATGCGAAACCTCCTGCGAACGGCTCTCCGATCTTCTTGCCCTTCTCCATGTTGGTATGGCACTCCACGCAGCCTGCAGCATTGGTGACATAGGCACCATAATCCGCATCGCCCGGCTTCGGCAGCGCAACCGCCGCTGCTGGCTCCGGCACCGTGCGCATGATCACGCTCACCGGGAAATCGATGATGCTTGCTGGATAAGGCTTCGTCTCGACAGGATCAAGGGATCTCAGGTAGGCGATGATGCTATGCACATCCTCCGTTGCGAGCTTGTTGTAATAGGGATAGGGCATCACCGGGAAGAAGGGATGCCCATCCTTGCTCACGCCGCTGGTGATGGCGCGGTAGATCTCGCCGTCGGTCCATTCCTTCAGCGCGAAGGGCGTTAGGTTCTTCGAATAGAACTCGCCCGGGAACTGCATGGTGCGGTCGAACTTCTCCCCACCCGCGCCGAAGGTCTCGGGCTTCAA
>DAORNP010000022.1:30145-35999 GCA_035441065.1 Flavobacteriales bacterium
AGGGGTGAGTTCTACCTTCAGATCGGCGGGGGCGTCGATGTCGGGCAATGCCGCTGTCACATAGCCGATGGCGCCAGCAACAGCCAGCACGGCGAGCAACAGGAGAATGCCCAGGATCTTCAGGATGCGTTTCATGGGAAGGGAGGGTTTGGTGGAACGAATCTATACGGAGTCGCCGAATCGCATGCAACACACACATTTGCAGCATCGTGGCGAAGAAGCGCATCACCAAGAAGGAGCTCGACGCTATCGAGCGCGCCGCGAAGCGCGAGGCGCAGAAGGCCGCTGGCGCATTGGATGGTCGGTTCCGCCCGCGCGTGGTGAAGAGCCGAAAGACCTACACCCGCAAGCCTAAGCACAAGGACGGCGATGCGGCCTGATCAATTGTCTCCATCCAGCAGGCGACCGAGCCCGCCCAAGATGCTGCCTTCCTCCTTGCTCCTTCCACCGGCGCGCGGCGCTGCGGCGATGATGTTATCGGCCAGCCTGCTGAAGGGGAGCGATTGGATCCACACGTGGCCGGGGCCGCGCAGTTGCGCGAAGAAGAGGCCCTCGCCACCGAAGAGCGTGTTCTTGATGCCGCCCACGAACTGGATGTCGTAATCGATGGTCTGCGTCATGGCCACGAGGCAGCCGGTATCCACGCGCAGCGTTTCGCCCGGCGCCAATTCGCGCTGCACGGTGGTGCCGCCCGCATGGATGTACACCTGGCCATCGCCCTCAAGCTTCTGCATGATGAAGCCTTCGCCGCCGAAGAGGCCCGCGCCGAGCTTCTTCTGGAAGGCGATGCCGATGTTCACGCCCTTGGCCGCGCAGAGGAAGCTGTCCTTCTGGCAGATCAACTTGCCGTTGTAATCGCGCAGGTCCATGGGCATGATCTTGCCCGGATACGCCGCCGCGAACCAGGCCGTGCGTCGCACTTGGCTCTGGTTGGTGTAAGTGGTCATGAACAGGCTCTCGCCGGTGAGCACGCGCTTGCCCGCGCTGAGCATCTTATCCAGGAAGCCCTGCTGCTGCCCGCGCCCATCGCCGAAGATGGTCTGCATGGCGATGCCTTCATCCATCATCATCATGGTGCCGGCTTCGGCAACGACGGTCTCTCCGGGGTCGAGGGTGATCTCGACGCATTGCATATCGTCACCGACGATGCGGTGATCGAGTTCGTGGGATTGGCGGGTCATATGCTTCGCGAATGATGGGGCGAAGCTATTGGGGCCTCGTTCCGATGCTGCGCCGACCATCCTCTACCTTAGCCGCTCACGCAAACCCATGGCCTTCACCGCCACCAAGAAACTCGCGAAGCCCGGCCTCGCTCCCGACCAGGACACCCTGCTACGCGCCTGGGACCTGATGTGCACGGCCAAGGTCATGACCGAGCTGTACGAGGAGCATTTCAAGCTCACGAGCAAGTACGTGCACGCCACCAGCCGCGGCCACGAGGCCATCCAGCTCGCCTTGGGCATGCAGCTGAAGGCGCAGGACTTCGTGGCGCCCTATTACCGCGACGACAGCATCCTCTTGGGCATCGGCATGGAGCCTTGGGAGTTGATGCTGCAATTGCTCGGCAAGCGCGACGACCCCTTCAGCGGTGGCCGTACCTATTACGGCCACCCCAGCCTGCGCCGCGCAGGCATGCCGCGCATCCCGCACCAGAGCAGCGCCACCGGCATGCAGGCCATCCCCACCACGGGCATCGCCATGGGCCTCTGGTACAAGGAGCAGGCGGGCATCGCGCACGACTACAACGGCTCAAATGATCAGGACGCACCCATCGTGGTGTGCTCCATCGGCGATGCGGCGATCACCGAAGGCGAAGTGGCCGAGGCCTTCCAGATGGCGGTGCTGAAGAAGCTGCCCATCATCTATCTGGTGCAGGACAACGAGTGGGACATCAGCGCCAGTGCCGACGAGATCCGCGTGGCCGATGCCAGCGAATACGCCAAGGGCTTCCCTGGCCTCGAGGTGCGCAAGGTGGATGGCACCGACTTCATCGATAGCTATTCCACCTTGAATGAGGTGATCGGGCTGTGCCGCCAGGAGCGTCGTCCATTCCTCGTGCATGCGAAAGTGCCGCTGCTCAACCACCACACCAGCGGGGTGCGCATGGAGTTCTACCGCAGCGAGGAGAACCTCGCCGAGCATCGCAAGCGCGACCCGTTCCCTCGGTTCTTCCAGCAATGCCTGGACAATCGCTTGCAACTCGATGGCTTGAAGCAAATCGAGCAGAAAGCCATCGCCCGCGTGAAGACCGACTTCGAGCGCGCTCGTGCGGCGGATGATCCCACACCCGATGATCTCACCACGCACGCCTTCGCCCCCACACCAGTAACCGAAGAGAAGGGTGAGCGCGCGCCGAAGGACCGTCAGCCCACCGTGATGGTGGACAGCGCGCTCTTCGCCATCCGGGAATTGATGCAGGAAGACCCGCGCTGTTTGCTCTACGGGCAGGATGTGGGCGCGCGCCTCGGCGGCGTGTTCCGTGAGGCCGCCACGCTCGCGCGCGACTTCGGCGGGCACCGCGTCTTCAACACGCCGATCCAGGAAGCCTTCATCATCGGCAGCACCGTGGGCATGAGCGCAGCGGGGCTGAAGCCGATCGTGGAGGTGCAGTTCGCCGATTACATCTGGCCGGGACTGAACCAGCTCTTCACCGAAGTGGCGCGTTCGTGCTACCTCACCGTGGGCAAGTGGCCGGTGAGCTGCATCCTGCGCGTGCCCATCGGCGCGTACGGCAGCGGCGGCCCCTACCACAGCAGCAGCGTGGAGAGCGTGCTGTGCAACATCAAGGGCATCAAAATCGCCTACCCCAGCACCGGCGCTGATCTGAAAGGATTGATGAAGGCCGCTTACCACGACCCGAACCCCGTGGTGATGCTGGAGCACAAAGGACTCTACTGGAGCAAGATCAAAGGCACCGAGGAGGCGAAGACCGTGGAGCCCAGCGCGGACTACATCATCCCCTTCGGGAAGGCGCGCATCGTGCAGGAAGCGGATCCAACGTTGGTCGCGAAAGGTGAGGCCGCCGTGATCGTCACCTACGGCATGGGCGTGTATTGGGCAACAGCCGCCGCGAAGGATTTCCCTGGCCGTGTCACCATCATCGACCTGCGAACCTTGGTGCCGCTCGATGAAGAGACCGTGATGACCGTGGTGCGTTCGCATGGCCGTTGCCTCGTGGTCACGGAAGAGCAGCTTACCAACTCCTTCGCGCAAGCACTCGCCTCGCGCATCGGCGATCAGTGCTTCGAGCAGCTCGATGCACCGGTGCGCACGCTTGGCAGCGTGGACATGCCGGCGATTCCGCTCAACAGCACCTTGGAGGCCGCGATGATCCCGAGGGCCGAGAAGGGATCGGCCGCGCTGAAGGACCTCCTCGCCTACTGACCGTGGAAGAGCGCTTCATCCAGGTGCGGCGCACGGCGCGCTACCATGTGCTGGGACAACTTGATGCCGCACCGGAGATCTGGATCGTGATCCATGGCTACGGCCAGCTGGCGCGCTACTTCCTCAACAATTTCAAAGGGCTTGAAACGGGTCGCTGCTTCATCGCTCCGGAAGGCCTGAGCCGCTTCTACCTCGATGCCCAGCACAGCCGCGTGGGCGCCACGTGGATGACGCGTGAGGACCGGCTGCACGAGATCGAGGACCATATGTCCTACCTCGACGACCTGGTTACGGAAGCGCTGAAGCAGGCCATCCCCACCGCCACCCTGAGCGTGCTCGGCTTCTCGCAGGGCGTGGCCACCGCTTCGCGCTGGGCGGCGCGCACGCGTCACCGCATCCATCGGCTCGTTCTCTGGGCCGGCACCCTGCCGCCCGAGCTGGACCGCGAGGCCCTGGCCGCGTGGCGCGGCATCACGGTGGATGCGGTGCTCGGCGATGCGGACGAGTACGCGGGTCCGGAACAGCTGGAGGGGCAGGCGCGAAAGCTCATGGGCGCCTGCCTGATGGTGCGCAAGCACCTCTTCCAGGGCGGCCACAAGCTGGAGGCCGTGACGCTCGCGCGCCTTATCGAAGGACGCTGATCAGAAGCTCGCCGGCGGACGGTTCTCCTTCCAAGCCAGCAGCTCATCGATGCTGCGCACGCTCACGCTGTGGTAGTTGGGGCGCGCCTCAGCATAGATGGCCTGCGCCAGCACGCGGCCCTTCTCGGTCTTGGTCAGCTCCGTGTACAGTGGCATCAGGAACTTCCGACGACCGACTGTGGTGAGGAATTGGTCCAGACGGTCATAGGCAGGATCATAGCTGCTCCGGATGCAGACCTCCAGCCATGCGCTCAGCACCTCGGCATTGCCGTTCGCCGTGAAGCGGAAGGCCTTGTCCAATTCTGCCAACTGATCGCTGCGCACATCCAAAGGCAGATGGCGCAGGAAGTGCATCCAATGGAAGGTGGTCCAACCCTCTGTGATCAACTGGGTTGCTGGGGTTCCATTCGCCCATTTACCAATCTCCTTCTCCACCTTGAGGAAGCTATCGCTCTGCGGCTCAATCGCATTGCCTGGAAGTCCGGCGCCATCGATCCACTCGGCCACATCGATGTCGATGTTGTTGGGCTTCAGCAATCGGTCGTGCAAGTAGGCCACGAACCCATCAGTGGTCATGCTCTTGAAGGCGTGTTCGTCGAAGTACCTGCGCAGGAATGCATCGAAGGTCTCCCGGCCCGCCTTCTCCTCGAGCAATTGCAGCAGTGCGAAGCCCTTCTCATAGGCGATGTCGGTCATGCCCTCGTCGGGATCGCGGCCCTCCAGGTGCAGTCGCAGGTGTGTATCAGCTTGGTGGCCTTTCGCTTCCAGTCTGTTGATTACGCCTTTCAGGTCCTGGCGGCCGAGCAATTGCAGCATGTTCGCGTACTCGTCGCCATAGACGGCTTCGCAGATGCGGTTCTCGAAATACACCGTGAAGCCCTCGTTCAGCCAGAAGTCGTTCCACGTGGCGTTGGTCACGAGGTTGCCGCTCCAGCTGTGCGCCAGCTCATGCGCCACCAAGGCCGTGAGCGAGCGGTCCCCTGCCAGGATGGTAGGTGTAGCGAATGTGAGCCGGGGGTTCTCCATGCCGCCGAAAGGGAAGCTTGGCGGGAGCACGATCACATCGTAGCGTCCCCAACGGTAATCACCATAGAGCTTCTCCGCAGCCTCGAGCATCCGGTCCATATCGGCGAACTCCCAAGCGGCCTTCTCGACCGTGACTGGTTCTGCGTAAACGCCCGTGCGCTTGCCAACGGGTGCGAAAGCCAAGTCGCCAACGGCCAAGGCGATCAGGTAAGCCGGAATAGGCTGCTCCATGCGGAAGCTGTACTGGTCATCGGCACTGGTAGTCGTAGGGTTCTCGGCGCTCATCACCGCCATGAGGCCTTGCGGCACCTTCACCTTGGCGTTGTAAGTGAAGCGGATGCCAGGGCTGTCTTGAACCGGGATCCATGTGCGGGAGAGGATGGCTTGGCCCTGGGTGAAGAGGAAAGGCTGCTTCTTGCCTGCGGTCTGCTGGGGCTTCAACCACTGCAGCGCGCGCGCCCCTTCGGTGGTGCTGTAGGCAATTGCCACTTCCTTGGCGCCCGGGGCAATGGGCACTTCGAGCGAACGGCCCAGAAAGGTGCTGTCGCCTTGGGTGAACCCGGCTTCGCGCCCGTCCACCATGACGCTTTCGATCCGCAGCGCCTCGGTATCGAAGACGATACGCTTGGCATCAGCCGATGTAGCGATCCGGTAACGTGCCGTGCCATTGATACGCTCCGACTCCATATCAACCGCGATATCCAGGTCGAGGTGGGTGATGCGCGCCTCTTGCGGCCGGGCGTGGCTGTGGGGGTCCATGGTGTAGATCGGCTGGTTGGCCTCTGCGGGCTTATCTGCTGGCG
>DAORNP010000022.1:36009-36253 GCA_035441065.1 Flavobacteriales bacterium
AATAGAGCAAAGGCCGCGACTGTGGCGGAGTTGGAGAGTTGCATGCGGAATGGAAGGCGGCAAATGTAGAAGGGTGACTACGGCGCCTGCATTCTTGTGACGAACCGCTGAGCTCCAACAGAATGAATTCCATGGATCCACGCGTGCTTCACTTTGCTACATTCGCCGCCCCAAAGGGCCTAGCGCAGCCCGGCAGCGCATCCTCGCATCTTGGTGCAGGATGGTCGCTCAGAATCGCGGGACA
>DAORNP010000023.1:0-2521 GCA_035441065.1 Flavobacteriales bacterium
AAGGTGTAGAACGGATCGCGACCCCATTCGCGCGGCATCAGGTAGCGGCCATGTGCAGTGATGCGCGTGTAATTGGCCTGCCATCGGAACCGGCCCAGGTTCATGCGGACCCGCCCGCTGAAGGCCATGGACGCATCGGATTGGAAATAGGCGAGGCCATCGGCCATGTTTCCACCATTCATCAAGCGATCCTGCCGGATCGCCATAATGCCGGCCATCCATCGGTCTTCGCGCGTGCCTCGCTCCACTTGGAGCATGGCCGTATTGAAGGTGTTGGCCACGAGCATGTCCCAGCCAGTCAAGGTGAGTTTGTGCTTCAGCGGCGCCGTGAGACCTGCCATGGCGATGCCCGGTGAAGTGATCCGGCCCTTGTAACGGCTTGGCTTGCCATCAACACCTACACCCACCGGATACAGGCCGATGGTCTGCTCCACGGTATACCACGAGGCCGTGGATCGCGGCGCCATGCGGTAGATGAAGCCGCCCTCTAGGCGCAGGCCCTTCTTGCTCTTATGCGATACCCATAAGCCCTCCGAAAGCCCCGGATGCATGCGGCCATCCTGCGGATTGATGAATGGCGTGATCAGTTCCTGACGGCCGAACACGATGGATGACCGATCATCGCGCGTGTGGTAGTTGAGCTGGAAGAGCTGAACGTAGGCGAGCTGGTTGTCCCGGCGCAGGTTGGTGACATCGAAGAGGCCGACCTCGTAGCGGTTGGGCATGCCGGTGACCGGGTCGGGCGTGGTGAGGTCCGCGCTCCACAGGTCGAATGTGTATCCGCCGGTCATGCGCAACTGCAAGCCGTGCCAGCGCAGGGAGGAGAAGCCCAAGGAGCCGCCGAAGGCTTGTGCATGGTAGTCGGCAGGGGCGCCATCGTTGAGGGTGCCCATCAGAAAGAGCCGGAATCGGCCTTCCAAGGTGCCGTTGCGTATCACCTCGGGCAAGGGTGCGCCTTGTTTCAGTGAGTCGCTCGGCGGGATATCGAGCTCCGACTGCTGAGCCCATGCCGTTAAGAAGGCCAGCGAGTGAACAAGGATGAAAATGAGCCTCAGCCGCGCATTCATCACCGTACTATGCGCCTGTTGCCTCAATGTGCTGGGTGCTCCGGGCTTCAGAAGCCGGCCTTGATATAGCTCCAGCCTTGTTCCTGCCGCTCCACGATGTGGATGATGCCAGCCTTCACGGAACCCGCTTCAGGCAGCACTTTCGAGCGGTCGAGGTTGCGCTCTTTGATGGTGTTCTCGCATGCTGTGAACACGATGCCTTGAGCTGCGAACTCTTTCACTTTGGGCGCCACGACGCTGCGGTCGCTCATCAGCAGGTCCATGCCGGGGCCATGGCACACGATCTCGAGTTGCATGGTGGGCGCGGCTTCTTTCATGTTGCGCAGCTGCTTCATCAGGTTCTTGTGCACGAGCGTGTCGCCACTGGTGAGCTGCATGACGATGCGGTGGTGGCTGGGCTTGTCCTGGGCCTGTGCGGTGAAGCCGATGAGCAGGGTTAGAAGAAGAAGGAGCTTTTTCATGATGCGCAAAGCTGGTGCTATGGATGCTGTAGAACTGTGACGCCCATCACGCGGATCACCGGAACTCATAGTCGTAGCCTTCCAGCTGGCTCAGCAGCGTCTGAGGCGCGTCGGTGGCGGTGATGCGCCCTTCCACCTTCGGCGCTACTGGGCTGAATTTGCTGAAGTACTCGCGCAGGATGGTGTGCATGGTGGTGCCGGCCAGACGCGGATTGCGCACATGTTCCATGCGGCACAGCACATGGTCCGGATCGCCCTCGCGCTCGCATGCGGCGATGGTGTAATACCGCTCCGGATCGATGGGCTTTCCGCCCACCTTGATCCAGTTCACGCGCTTGCCCATGTCGTTGTGCATGGTGAAGTTGGCGGTCATGCCCTTGAAGCGCACCACCCAGCCGCCGAAGCGCTTGGCAGGATCCTTCGCGAACACGTTGTGCAGCTCTTTCTCCAGCCAGTCCCAGATCTGGCGGCCGGTGGCTTCGCCATACTTGGCGTCGCTGTCCACGGGGATCATGCTCCAGAGATGATCGTTCGTGATGGGCGAGGGGGTCTTCCCGTCGGCCACGATCGGCGGGCAGAAGCGGAAGCCGTTGCTGATAGCAACGTCGGGTTTCAGTTTCCACATGAGGGCATCCGTGATCAGGTTGTCCATCGGGTTCTCGATCACGTAGTAGCGCACCAAGGTGTTCTTCGTGCTGCCCACCACCTTGCTCAGATGCTCCTTGTAAGGCGCGCTCACTTCATCCACCAGCGTGAGCATGCCCTTGTCCGCCGGATATTTCTCGGGGTCCACATCGAGCAGGTCGTAGTGGCTATCCTTCACGGCGCCGCCTTCCACCACCACATCCAGTCGCGCCACGAATGATCCGAAGGCGCCAGGCTCCACAACTTTGCTGTACTTGGCATCGATGGGCTTGCGCACGCGCTCGTGCGTATCGGCGCCGAGGATGAGATGCGCGCCTTCCACCTCAGGCTTGTTGGCGAGGTCCACCT
>DAORNP010000023.1:2644-7810 GCA_035441065.1 Flavobacteriales bacterium
CGATTGGCGCTTGGGCGTGAGCGGGTCGTTGTAACCGATGAAGCCGATCTTGATGCCAGCGATGATGCGGGTCCAATACGGCTGGAAGATCATCTCGCCTACGAGGTCCGCGTTCGGGTCAATCGAGGTTCCGCAATATTCAGCTTGCTTTTCGTGCCACATGTTGGCGCACACCTTGGCGGCGCGGTAGCCGCCGAGGTCCTTCAGCATGTTCTCCTTGCCATACACCACCTCCCAGTTGCCCGGAAGGATGAGGTCGTAGCCGATCCGATTCATGAGAGGCACGATGGCGCGTCCTTCGCTCTTCGCTGCCACGCCGCCGCCTTGGAAACAGTCGCCGCCGTCAATGACCAAAGTGTTCTTCGGGTCCTCTGCGCGCAGCGTGTCGATCATCGTTTGCAGCACGCCGAAGCCGCCGCGTTTCTTGTACACGGGCTTGCCGTTCTCCAGGAAGAACTCGTCGTGCGTGTGCAGCTGCGAGTGAATATCGCTGGTGAAGAGGATGGTGAACTTCTCCGCCTTGCCGTTACGGATGGCGGGGCTCCGCATGATCTCTTCGCGCGCTTGCGCATCGCCCAGCGCGCCCATGGCCACTGTGGGGCCTAGCGTGAGGCCAGCGCCCAGCGCGCCCAATGATTTCAGCGCTTGCCTGCGGCTCACGTGGTAAGCCTGTTCATCATGATTGCCGCAGGTGCAGCCGGGCGGGTGGTGGATCTCGCTCATGGTTTCTTGTAATGCGCGGCAATGGGGCCGAAGGGTCCGAACTTGTGCTGCTGCTCCGGGAATTGGTCGGCGTATGGGCCGAACGGGTGATCCACGGGCTTCTTGCTGATGTCGGGCCAATCGCCGCTGAGGTCTTTCGTTGGCCGCGGCTGTGTGCTCACGTAGGCTGCAACATCCCACGCCTCTTCATCGCTGAGTTGCGGACTGCTCCACGTGACGCCCTGTGGCATGTTGGCCTTCACGTATCCCGCGAAGCGGCTCAAGCGGTAGAGGCCCGCGCCTTGGTTGTAGCTCTTGTCGCCCCATAGCGGTGGATACAGGTGCGTGAGCCCATCCGCCTTCAGCATGCCTTGGCCATCGGCGCCGTGGCAGGTCACGCATTTCGCGGCATAGATCGCTTCGCCGCGCTTGGGATCCGCAGGGCGGTCGAGGAAGGTGAGCTCCACGATGCCGCTGCCCTTGGGCTTCTGATCGCGCGCGATGCCGGTTCCAAGCCATTCGATGTATGCGATCATGGCCTTCATTTCACGGCTGGTGCTGTCGAGCGCGGTGCCGTTGAGGCTTCGCTCCACGCAGTCGTTCACGCGCTTAACCACGGTCTCGGTGGCATTGCTGCGCAGGCGGAACTTCGGATAGGTGCTCCACACCGCGCCATAGTTGTTGCCCCATGGCCGTGTGCCTGCATCCAGGTGGCAGTTCTGGCAGTTGAGCGCGTTCGTATTCTGCATCACCGTTCCGTTCGGTCCGATGTAATGCGCGGTGTTCGCGATCAGCTCGCGGCCGTAGCGGATCAGTTGCTCCTGCGCATCAGCAAGGAATGAGAGTCTGCTCGTGTCGGCGCCGGTCCAAAGGCTATCACTGGTGAAGGTGGCCACTTGTGGAAGCGGTTCGGGCGCGGAGGGCTTCTGTTCGAGCGGGTCAGTTGGCACGAAGAACTGCGCGATCACGACGAGCAGCAGTATCCATGTGATACGCTTGCTCCAGCTGAGGCCGCTCTTGCGCTCCTGTCCGATGCGTTGCTGCAATGCCGCGAGCGCATCATCGAGCACGTAGAGCACCACCAGCACCAGGATGGCAGCTAGCAGGACGATGGCAGGGATGAGCATGGCGGCTCTTTAGTGCGGCAGCTGTTCGCGGAGGTAACCATACACCCAGGTGCCGGCCAATGCGCTCAGGAAGGTCACGATGATCACGCTGTAGCCGGCGCCGATCTGCGCGAACAAGGGGCCTGGGCAAGCGCCCGTGATGGCCCAGCCCAAGCCGAAGAGCAGCGCACCGTAGATCTGGCCTTTGTTGAATGTCTTGTCCGGGATGTGGATCTCTTCGCCATGCACGGTCTTCGCTTTCGTGCGCTTGATCAGCAGCACGCTGATGGCCCCGACCACGACTGCGGTGCCGATGACACCGTACATGTGGAAGCTCTCGAAGCGGAACATCTCTTGGATGCGGAACCAGCTGATGATCTCGGCCTTGACGAACACGATGCCGAAGAGGATGCCCCAAGCACTGTACTTGAAGTTGTGCCACCAAGGGTGCTTGAGCTCGCTCTCGTTCACGCACATGGCGTCGAGCTCGCGCTGCTGAAGGTCAGCAACGCCAGGGGCTTGTTTCGATAGGGTCTCCATGCGTTCAGAGTGTGAGGAGGAAGGGAAGGATGAACCACGTCATGATGATGCCGCCGATCATGAACATCACGGTGGCAACAAGGCTGGGCCACTGCAGGCTGCTCAGGCCCATGATGGCGTGGCCGCTGGTGCAGCCCCCGGCGTAACGCGTTCCGAAGCCGACCATGAAGCCGCCGATCACGAAGAAGATGAGTCCGCGCAGGGTGAAGAGCCGATCCCAGCTGAAGATCTCCGACGGCTGCAAGGAGCTGGTGTCAGTGATGCCTTTCTCCGCCAGGTAGGCGGCAGTGGAATCGGCGAGCACGATGGGGTCCGGGTTGCTGAGGAAGCGCGCGGCGATGAGCGCGCCCACGGCTATGCCGCCCACGAAGAAGAGGTTCCACGCCTCCTTCTTCCAATCGTACTTGAAGAAGTTCACATTGGCCGGCATGCACGCGGCGCACAGGTGCCGCAGCGAGCTGCTGATGCCAAAGGTCTTGTTGCCCACGAGCAGCAGGTACGGCACGGTGAGGCCGATGAGGGCGCCTGCCACATACCATGGCCAAGGTTGTTTGATGAGCTCGAGCATGTTGGTCGTTGGGTTAGGAGGTTCGGGTCTGAATGAGCCCGGACCGAGAAAGGTCCGGGCTTCTCTTCAACCGTGCTATTTCTTCAGCGTGCTGGGGCATACATAATCCGTCACCTTCACATCGGTCTGCTTGATGGCATTGAAGCCACCTGCGACATCGATGATGTTGTGCCAGCCGCGCGCCTTCAACAGGCTGGCGGCGACCATGCTGCGATAGCCGCCCGCGCAGTGGATGTAATTCGGCTCTTCCTTGCTGAAGGCGGCCAGGTTCTGGTTGATGTACTGCAACGAAGCATGCCAGGCACCATCCACATGCTCGGCCTCGTACTCGCCATCCTTGCGCACATCCACTACACGCAGCTTACTGGCATGGAAGCGCTTGGCGAACTCCTCGGCACTGATGCTCTCGATGGTGTCGAACTCCAGGCCAGCGTCCTTCCAGGCAGCGACGCCGCCCTTCAAGTAGCCGAAGACGTTGTCATAACCCACGCGGGCAAGGCGGGTCACCACTTCTTCCTCCATGCCTTCGTCGGTCACCAGCAGCAGCGGGTGTTTCACGTCAGGGATCATGCTGCCCACCCACGGTGCGAAATCGCCCTTGATGCCGATGTTGATGCTGCGGGGCACGAAACCGTCCTTGAAGGTCTGCGCGCCACGGGTATCGAGCACCAGCGCTCCTTCGGTCTCGGCCACCAGCTCGAATTGATCAGGGGTGAGGGCACGCATGCCTTTTTCCTTCACGGTGTCCACGCTCTCGATCACGCCCTTGTTCATGGCCACGTTCTGGGGGAAGTAGGCCGGCGGCGGCAGCAGGCCATCCGTCACCTCCTTGATGAACTGCTCCTTGGTGGCGGCCTTCAGCGCGTAATTATTCTTCTTCTGGTTGCCGAGCGTGTCGAAGGTCTCTTTGCTCATGTTCTTGCCGCAGGCGCTGCCGGCGCCGTGCGCGGGATACACGATCACGTCATCGGGCAAGGGCATGATCTTGTTGTGCAGGCTGTCGTAGAGGAATCCCGCGAGGTCCTCTTGCGTGAGCGATCCCATCTTCTGCGCGAGGTCGGGGCGCCCTACGTCACCGATGAAGAGCGTGTCGCCGCTGAAGATCGCGTGCGGCTTGCCGTTCTCATCCTTTAGCAGGTAGGTGGTGCTCTCCATGGTGTGCCCAGGGGTGTGCAGCACGGTAATCGTGACCTTGCCCACGTTCAGTACTTCGCCATCCTTCGCGATGTGCGCATCGAACTGCGGGTTGGCGTTGGGGCCGTACACGATGGGCGCGCCGGTCTTCTTGCTCAGGTCCAGGTGGCCGCTCACGAAGTCGGCGTGGAAGTGGGTCTCCAGCACGTACTTGATCTTCGCGCCGCTCTGCTGCGCCCGCTCCAGGTAGGGCTGCGTCTCGCGGAGCGGGTCGATGATCACCGCCTCGCCGTTGCTCTCGATGTAGTAGGCGCCTTGTGCCAGGCAGCCGGTGTAGATCTGTTCGATTTTCATGGGTTCTTGGGGTTTGTTGGGGCCGACGATCGTCGGCCCGTACTAGCTGAGGTTAGTGAGTTCCCTTCCGATGATGTACACGC
Source organism: Flavobacteriales bacterium (assembly GCA_035441065.1). Lineage (GTDB taxonomy): Bacteria > Bacteroidota > Bacteroidia > Flavobacteriales_F > PHOS-HE28 > PHOS-HE28. Next base: position 7,132 of record DAORNP010000023.1, read on the forward strand.
CCATGGCGAGCACGAACCATCCGAAGGCAGGTTTGAGTTTCTCGTTGGGGATGCGCTTGCTAAGGAGAGATCCAATAAGGATCCCCACGATGGCCACTGCGCTGAACAGGGCAAGGAAGCTCCACTCCATGACTTCCGCGCCCTTGAGGTCGCCGGTGAATCCGATGAGCGACTTCGCCGCGATGATGATGAGAGAGGTGCCCACCGCTTGCTTCATGGGCAGCTTTGCCAGCAGCACCAGCGCGGGGATGATGAGGAATCCGCCGCCTGCGCCTACCAGTCCGGTGATCGTGCCCACGACGATTCCCTCGCCCAGGATCAACGGATAATTGAAGGATACCTCGGAGGAGACTTCTGAGGCGGCCTTCGCCTTTGGCTTGCGGATCATGCTGTAGGCGGCGGCCACCATGAGAGCGGCGAAGAGGATGAGCATGCCCAGCGACTTGCTCACCGCAGTGGTGCCCACGTGAAAGAGCGGGTCCGGCAAGGCGGGCACCAGCCACGCCCGGGTAGCATACACTGCCAATATGCTCGGGATGCCGAACACGATGGCCGTGCGCCAGTGGATGTTTCCCAAGCGCATATGGCTGAAGCTGCCGATGAGGCTGGTGAGCCCCACGATGAAGAGCGAGTAGGCCGTGGCCAGCACCGCATCCACATGGAAGAGGTACACGAGGAT
>DAORNP010000023.1:7820-13535 GCA_035441065.1 Flavobacteriales bacterium
CGGTGAGGATGCTGCCGCCGCCGCCGATGAGACCGAGCGAAAGGCCCATGAGGATGGCTCCGATGTATCCGATGAACTCCATGCTCATAGGCGGTCGCAGCAGTTCTCGAGGCAAGAGACGATCTTCATGAACTCCGGGCGCTCCAAGCCCCAGAAGGTGTACTTGCCTTCTTTCTGGCAGTGCAGCAGCCCGCGGTCGCGCATCAAGGTGAGGTGCTGGCTCAGAATCGCCTGTTCGATGCCCAGCAGCGCTTGCAGCTCGCGGTTGCACAGGCGCTTCTCTTGCCCCAGCGCATCGAGTATGGCCAAGCGCTGCGGATGCGCGGCCACGCGCAGCAATTCGCTCGCTTTGTTCAGTTTCTCAACGCCGATCCGCTCGTCGAGGGTGGCTATTTCCGTATGGTGAACCATTGCGGCACAAACGTATAGCCATGCGACTATGCGTTCGGGTGATACTTATCACCTTGTTCAATCAAGGCTTTGAGTCACAGAGCCTTCAGGATGTCCTGGCCGAAATGCTGCACTTGGTATCGGCGCATTCCAGGAAGCGCGGCCAAGGCATCCAGGTCGCCGGGCAGTGTGCGCGCGATGTCGGCTAGCAATTGATTGCTGGCCACGATACCAAGCCGCAGGTCGAATTCGGCTGTGAGCCGATCGCGCACTTGCTTGAGGCGCTTGAGGCGCTCATCGTAATCCTCATCGCGATTCCAGCGCTTGCCTTTGGGCACGCGCGGCCATTCCTCCTTAGGCAGATCAAGGCCGCGTTGCACGGCAGCCATCAGGTCGCGGCCATGGCGCTGCACCAGCTTCTCTCCGAAACCTTTGCGCGAACCGATATCGCGCACGCTCTTGGGCGGATCGGTGGCCAGGGCGAGCAGGGGCTCGTTGCCCAGCACCATGAAGGGTGCCCGGTCCAGCTTCTCTGCAATGGCTTCGCGAAACGCATGCACTTCGCGCAGGATGGCGAGTTGATGCGGCTTCAGCAGCTTGGCGCCCTTCATCTTCATGAAGCCGGGCTCATCATCCACCGGCAGGTTGAAGGGTGCATCGGTGAGCAGGTTGAATTCCTCTTCGGCCCACGACCAGCGATCCTTCGCGATCAGCTTCTCCTTGAGCTGGTCGCGCAGCGCGATCAAGTGGCTGGTGTCGCCAGCGGCATAGGCCAGCATGTCGGATGGCAGCGGACGCTTGCTCCAATCGGCCTTCTGGAATTTCTTGTCCACCTGCACGCCTTGATACCTGCCCAGCAAGGAAGCCAGACCGATTTCCGGCTCATTCAGCAGCTCGGCGGCCACGAGCGTATCGAAAACGTTCACCACGCGGATGCCGTGGTACTTGGCCAGGATGCGCAAGTCGTAATCGGCATCGTGGATAACCACTTCCATGGCGGGCACAGCGAGCAGTTCCTTCAATGGTTTCAGGTCCGGAATGGCGAGCGGATCAACGAGGAAGGTGCGGTCGCGCGTGCTCAGCTGCACCAAGCACACCTTCTCCTTGTAGCGGTGGAAACTGCTGGCCTCGGTATCGAGCGCGATCACGGATGCTGTGCCCAAGGCCTGGGCGCAGGCATCGAGCGCTTTGCTCTGCGTGATGAGTTCGAAACCAGGCACGCGCTTCGGATTCAGATGTAGCGCTCGCCGCTTTCGGCGGTGAGCTCATTCACGAATTGCTTGATCTGCTGCTCATCGCGCTTGCGGCAAACGAGCAGGGCGTCCTTGGTGCTGACCACGATGCAATCCTCGAGTCCTTGCAGCACGAGCAATCGATCGTCCTGCGCATGCACCACGTTGCCGCTGCAGTCATGCAGCTTCACCGCCGTGCCGATGGCCGCATTTCCTTTCGCATCCTTGGGCAGGTGCGTGTACAAGCTGCCCCAGGTGCCCAGGTCGCTCCAGCCGAAATCGCTCATCACCGTGAAGGCGTTCGCGGCCTTCTCCATGATGCCGTAGTCGATGCTCTCACTGGCGCATTCCGCGTACACCTCGCTCATGGCCGCACGCTCTTGCGCGGTCCCGATGGCATCGTGGCGCTTGTCGAATAGCGCCTGCATGTCTGGCAGATGGCGATGGAAGGCGGCATCGATGCTCTTCAGTGTCCAGATGAAGATGCCGGCGTTCCAAAGGAAATCGCCGCTCTCGATGAAACGCTGCGCCGTGGCATGGTCGGGCTTCTCCGTGAAGGTCTTCACCTTCTTCACGCGTGGATGCACGGTGCCATCGCCTTCATGGAATTGGATGTAGCCGTAGCCGGTATCGGGTCGGCTCGGCACGATTCCCAGGGTGACGAGGCAATCCGATGATCGCGCTTGTTTCACCGCGGTGCGGATGGTCTCCTGAAAGGCTTCTTCCTTCAGCACCAAGTGGTCGCTCGGCGCCACGATGATGGCTGCGCTCGGATCGCGCTTACCGATCACCGCATTGGCGTATGCCACGCACGGTGCCGTGTTCTTGCGCTGCGACTCCTCCAGGATCTGCCAATCGGCCAGGTCGGGGAGCTGCTCGCGCACGATGGCGGCATATCGGGCATTGGTGACAACAAGGATGCGCTCCTTGCCGCAGATGGGCAGGAAACGGTCGTAGGTCTGCTGAAGGAGCGTGCGCCCCAACCCGAGGAAGTCGAGGAATTGCTTGGGATAGGCAGTACGGCTCATGGGCCAGAAACGGCTGCCGACGCCGCCCGCCATGATCACGCACCAGGTATTCTCATTGCTCATGCGGCGCGCAAGGTATCGGCTCCGGCTCAGGCAAGGGCAGCGCTTGGGGCTGGGTTATTCCCACTTCAATCAACGGGTCCATGAGGAAAGTGCGACGGTCGTTGAGGCAAAGGCACTTGAATCGCTTCCGGAGCCGCGGGCCTTTCACATACAGCGCCTCGCGGAAGCGGAACACTGCCCGCTCGGGCAAGCGCTCCAGATGCAGTCCTGGCTTTGCATTGTGGCGATGCAGTGTGCGCATGAGCAGCGGATCGGCGCAGCTGCTGGCGGGTGGGCGGCCGAGGTGGAGGGTGAGGGCCAGCAGCACATCGGGAGGCAGCACCGCCGGGCTGAGGTAGGGCAGCATCAAGCGCTTATAGGCCGTGCGCCATTCGTGGCCATGCGGTTCAGCGCGTGGGTGCTCAAGGAACACGGCGTGATGGGCGAACTCATGGATTAGCGTTACGAGGAAGGCGTAACGGTTCAGGTCGCCATTCACGCTGATTCGGGGCGAAAGGCCCGATCGGTCGTTGCGGTAGTCGCCCAGTTTGGTGGCGCGCGCCCGGGTGACCCGGATCTGCAGTGGGTGCGCGCGCAGCCATTCGAGCACCGGGGGCCACGCGGCTTCGGGCAGGTACTGGCGCAGGCGGTCCAAGGAGTGCGCGCGCGGGGGCATGGAAACGTTCAGCAAGGATTGCCCGCCCACGGCATTGCGTCGGGGTGGTCACCATTGATTGGGCTTTGCCGTTGCCCCCAACTCGGGCAATCGCAGCCGCGCTTCTTCTTGTACTTGAGCGTCTTCCTGGGCCGACTGCTGCAGGATGCAGATACCAATAGCACCAGGAGTGCCAGCAAGATCAAACGGATAGGCGTGGGCATTGCAGCGGCGGCGCCAAGGTACGGGCGCAAAGGCGTGGCCTACATTCGCCGCACCACTGCACGTCTTGGGCGTCCTCTTCCATATCGGCCGGTACTTGCTGCTGTTGCGTGAGACCTTCATGCGGCCGGAGCGATTCAGCCTTTACTGGTCGCGCACCCTTGAGGAGATGGATCTGCTAGGCGTGAAGAGCCTTGGCATCGTTGCGCTCCTCTCGGCATTCATGGGCGCCGTGATCACCATTCAGACCAAGACCAACATCGATAGCCCCTTGATCCAGGCGTGGGTGGTTGGTTTCGCCACCCGCCAGAGCACCATCCTGGAGTTCAGCCCCACGGTGATATCCCTGATCCTGGCCGGCAAGGTGGGCAGCAGCATCGCTGCGGAAATCGGCTCCATGCGGGTGCGCGAGCAAATCGATGCGCTGGACATCATGGGCGTGAATTCCGCCGGCTACCTCATCCTTCCGAAAATCGTGGCCACCATGCTCATCAACCCTTTCCTGGTCATGATCAGCATGTTCCTGGGCATCTTCAGCGGCTGGTTCGCCGGGGTGCAGACAGGTATCGTGCACAGCGACGATTTCCTCACGGGCATCCAGCTCGATTTCAAGGTTTTCCATGTGGTGTACGCGCTGGTCAAGACAGTTGTCTTCGCCTTCCTGATCGCCACGGTGAGCGCCTACCAAGGGTACTATACACGAGGCGGAACCCGCGAGGTGGGCGTTAGCAGCACGCGCGCCGTGGTGTTCAGCAGCATGGCCATCCTGCTCGCCAACCTCATACTCACGCAGATGCTCCTGCTATGATCACGGTCGAAGGGTTGGGCAAGCGCTTCGGCAGCGTGCAGGTGCTCGAAGGCATCGATGCTGAATTCCGCAAGGGCAAGGTGAACCAGATCATCGGGCGCAGCGGTTCGGGCAAGAGCGTTCTGGCCAAGTGCATGGTGGGCCTGCACAAGCCCGAAGAGGGCCGCGTGCTGTACGAAGGGCGCTCCTTCCACGACATGGAGCCGGAGGAGAAGCGCATGATCCGCCAGCGCATCGGCATGCTCTTCCAAGGCTCTGCGCTCTTCGATAGCCTCACGGTGATCGAGAACGTGATGTTCCCCTTGCGCATGTTCGGCCAAATGGCCCGCAGTGAGATGGAGGATCGTGCGCACAGCTGCCTGAAGCGTGTGAGCATCATCGACAAGGATGCGCTATTCCCGGCAGAGCTGAGCGGCGGCATGCAGAAGCGCGTGGGCATAGCACGGGCCATTGCCATGGAGCCGCTATACCTCTTCTGCGACGAGCCCAATAGCGGCCTGGACCCGCAGACGAGCATCGTGATCGACGACCTCATCAAGGACATCACCGAAGAGGCGGGCATCACCACCGTGGTGATCACGCACGACATGAACAGCGTGATGGAGACCGGTGAGCACATCCTCTTCATCCATAAGGGGCGCAAATGGTGGGAGGGCAGCCGTGAGCAATTGCTGCACAGCGACAATACGGAGCTCAATGAGTTCGTCTTCGCCGGCAGCCTCATGCGGCAGGTGAGGAAGGCCATGGGCGGCTAGCCTGCGGCAAAGCGGAAGCCGAGCATCATCAAGAAGAAGCCCCCGATGCACATGCACCGGGGGCTCCTTTCGAATATAGGTAGTCCTTACTTCAGGGCGATGCGCTGCGCGGTGCTGGCCTTGCCATCGCTCACGCGCACGGTGTACAGGCCAGCGGCCTCGCCACGCAGGTCTATCGTGGAGCTGCCATTGGTGCGGGTGTTCAGCACCTCGCGGCCCAGCATGTCCGTGACCTGTACGCTGAAGCTGCCGCCCTGCTCAGCGCGGAACTGCAACAGTCCATCGGCGCTGGGGTTCGGGAAGATGCTGATGCCGGTGAGCTCGCCCGCCTCGTTGATGCCGACGGAGGGGTTGAGGGCAAGGCGGATGTGGAAGGCATTGCCGTTGGTGTAAGCGCGGTCCTGCGGGATCTCGATGCCCGATCCGTAGCCGGGCTGGGGCACCGTGAGGTCATCAACCACGCGCATGTTGGTGGCGCCACCACTGCTGTACATCTTGATGCCGATGTAGTAGCCACCGGGTGCGATGTTGTACGGCGTCTCGAAGAGCACCGTGATCTTGCCTGCGGTCACATCCCCGTCGG
>DAORNP010000023.1:13625-24434 GCA_035441065.1 Flavobacteriales bacterium
AAACGGCAGGTAAGAAGTATGCGCCTTCCTGATAGTTGCTCGTGAGACCGATCTCAAGCCCGTAGATCGTCGTAGCCGTCTTGATCTGGTAGTAGTTGAACAGCACCAGTCCGTCAGCAGCATCCTCGAAGCTGTTGGTGCCGATTGAGGTCAAGGATTGATATCCAGCGGGGTGGTTGCCGATGCCGTCCAAGGTGTACCAATCGTTGTTCACCTCGAAATTGCGCAGGTAGCTGTTGTTGTCGGTGTCGTCCTCCAGCGGTGTTTCGGTCGCGCCCACTGCGAAGGTGGCGTTGTAAACGCCCACGCCCAAGTTTCCGCCGTTCGGCAGGTTGGTCGATACATCCCAGGTCGCACTCTCGCCGCTGGCCATGTTGAGTGGGGTGCTGGCGCCGTTGAAGGGCGTAGGCCCGGTCACATTCATGCCAACGGTGGCATTGGTCACGGCATTCACGCCGAAATTCAGGTACTGTCCACCGATCTGCATGGTAGGATACAGTTGGTTCTGAGGAACGCGACCGTATTCCTCGCCCGTGCCGGTGTGGCTCAAGAAGCCGCTCTGCATCACCAAGTCGTAGGGAGGCTGGTCCATCACTTTGAAATCGTCAACGTACCAAGCGTAGCCCCAGATGCCCACGAAGAGAAGGCGCACCCATACTTGAGGCTGATCGCCAGCTACGGAAGAGATGTTGATGCGGCGGAGCACAGGGTTCCCCGGAGAAACGCCTTGGGTAAGTTCACCGGGCTCGAACACGTAGAACACGTTGTTCAGCGCGCTAATGTCCGTGCCAGGCTCCAAGTTCGTAGGCCAATCGGTGTTGTTGGTGCTCACGACCAGGAACGTCTGCTCGTTGTTGAATCGGCGGTACTGGGTCTCGAACTCCACGATCACGTTCGGGTAACCAGCTGTGCTGAAGGAAGCGGCGGTCGTGAGATTCGCACGTTCCAAATTCGCCGTGTTGTTGTTACCACCATCGGAGTTGACCATGGCATAACCGTTAGCGGCCGTCGTGCTCTGGATGGCTGGGGTTCCATATTGACCGGACGAGACGAGACCCGTTCCGATCTGCCATTCCACCGGGTTGGGCAACGCACCCGCGTGATTGTTGCTGATGGCCCAATCCGAGGCGTTGGAGAAATCGCTCTCCCAAAGGATGGTGGCGCGAGCTCCACCCAGCAGCGGTCCTACCTGTACGGCGGGATCGAGGGAGGGCTTCACAGCCATGCGAGGCTGCTGATAAGCCGTTTTCTGCGCGCTGGCATTGCCAGCAATGGCAGCTGCCAGAAGCAGGGTCGAGTAGATCTTCTTCATCGTTTTGAGTTTTCGGGATTCACGAGGGGTTAGACCGCAAAGCAAACCACGCTTCATGTCATTTCCAAGGGTTCAGCCGTTCAGTTCGCCCGCCAAGCTTGCGAGGCCGAGGAGCGCGTCTTCACAGGCCACGAGCGCTTTTGTATGTCCTATCGGAGTGCGCATCCGCACCCGCAGTTTACCGTTTTGAACGGTTCATGGCAACGACGAATGGAAAGGGGCGCCCGATGGAGCGCCCCTCTCGATTACGGTATGGCCTGGAACTAACGCTCCACGCTCATGCGCTTGGTCAGCGTCACGTCGCCAGCGCGCAGGGTGAACAGGTACAAGCCCTCGTTCAGGTCAACCGTGCTCAACTGGGTGCGGTAGCTGCCAGCAGGGCGGTAACCCTCAGCGATGCGCTTCACCAGTTTGCCGCTCACGTCATGCAGCTCGATCACCACTTGGGCGGGCTTCTCGAGGCTGTAAGGGATGGCAGTGGTGTTCCGGCTGGGGTTCGGCATGTTCTGGCCAAGGCCAACGCCACCCAAGGTGGTGAGGCTCTCAGCGACGCTAGAAGTGGGGTCGAAGTTCATGCGCACCATGGGGGTGGTGGTGGTGTAGAACCAATCCTCGCCTTGCGTGGGGCTGATGTAGTAGATGAAGCTGGTCTGCTCCTCGCTCGTGCCATTCTCGCCGATGCGGATGTTGCCGTAGCAATGCACGGTGAGCAAGTAGTCCGTTTGCGCATCCAAGGCCACCGGCGGGTTGAAGGGGATGTTGGTGAAGTTGCTGCTGCCGGTGCCGCCGAGCATCGATTGCGCGATGACGATCTCTTCGCTGGTGGCGATGATCGGGAAGTCGGCTTGGTTCGCATCACGGAGCTCCGCGGTGATGATGGCGCCGATCTCCGAACCCGTGTTCAGCGCGACGCGGGCCGCGTGAAGCTGAGCAGCGTTCAGCACGTAGAAGGTATTGCCCAGGATGAGCACGCTGCCATCCGATGCGCCGTCCTCGAAGGAGGCGATGGTTCCAAGGTCGCGGGCGTAGTCGAACTGGCTCACCCCGAAACTGGCCGTACCGGTGTTGTCGGCTGGCGTGTTGTCGGGCTCAGCTGCACTGATGCCGAAGTTCACCGTGTAGGTGCCGGCAACAGCAGGAGGAGTGAAGGAAGGGTTCACCCAGACCTTCTGCTCGGCAGGGCAGAGCGGGAAGCTGCCCAGGTCCTGGTTCTGATCGAGCACGGGGTTGCCCGCGCGCGTAACGTTGAAGTTGGCGATGGTGCCGTCCTGAGGAATGGTGCTGTTGTTGAGCACGGTCATGTTCAGTGGCACAGGGCGCAGCTGGTTGAAGGGGAAGAGCGAGTAGCGCAGCGAATCGTAGCTGATGGCCAGATTCAGGTCGAATGCGCTGGCAGAGGCGCTCACTACGCGCAGGTCGTGGTCGTAGAGCTCCACGATCTGCACGTCATCGATCTGCCAGTGGTAGTGGCTGGTGCCAGCATCGCCGTTGTGGCGGAAGCGGATTTTCACGTTGGATGGGTTGCCCGCGATGGCGCAGGACAGGTTCACCTTCCGGGTCTGCGTGGCAGAGAGCTGGTTCACCGCAACGCCGGTCGCCACATTGTAGCTCTCAGGCCAGGTCGCGCCGCCGTCGGTGCTCACTTCAACGAAGTGCGGCGAGTTGCCGCAGCAGTAGCGCAGGCGCTGTTGGAACTGAAGCTCCACATAGGGCGTGGCGCTCAGGTCCAGCACGGGCGACTCCAGGCTGCCTTCCCAGTTGGTGAACTGGCTCGAGGGCAGGGCCGTGGGGGTGTTGCCCACCCAGGTGCAATTGGCGCTGTCGCCATTGAACATCATGAAGCCGTTGGCGGCCGTGGTGCTCTGGATGATGGCGGTCACTGCGGTGTATGCACCCAGTGGGCCGGTGGTCTTGCGGCGCCAAATCGCGCCATTGGGGCCGCTGAGGCTCCAAGGGCCTACGCCATTGTTGCCATCCAGGCCATTCGCGAAATCCTCGCTCCAGATCACGTCACCGCCAGCGCGGCTATCGTTCTCTTGAGCAGGAATCGCCTGAATGTGGTCGCGCACGGGCGATACCGGGCGGAAATCCTTGCGGGCCTGCACGCCATTCGCCCATTGGGCCATGGCCGTACCAGCTACCAGCAGGGCAGGGAGCAGAAAGTAACGTTGGTTCATGATTGTGTTGGGTTTTCTCTTCCGAAGGGGCACGAAGCTAAGGACTGCGAGCCAATGACGCATCCCGCCCGTGATGCGCTGCTCGGTGAAGGCTTCGGGCCGGGTTCCGGTGCCTATCGCCGAGGAAGCGGCTGGGGCAAAGCGGCCGGCGGTTCAACGAGCCACAACAAAACGCAAGCTGGTGCCCTCCGTTCCTTCAAGAATTTGCAGGATGTAGGCACCATTACTGAGCTCGGACGCATCGAAAATGAGGGACTGCTCTCCTTTAGGCAAGCGACCTAGGACTTTCTGAATGGTCTGGCGCCCAGAGGCGTCGCGTACAATCAGCGTGGCCAGATCGGTCCCGCTGAACGTGTGCACGATTTGACCCGATGCGCTCACCGGCATCGGGAGAATGCGGGTGCCAGTCTGAGCGGCCATCGGATCAACCAAGCCAACGCCATAATCATTCAGGTGCAGGCGCACCATCGGCATGGCCGTCATCCAATTGATGTCGAAGGTCAGGCCCTCCATGAATGCTGCTGCGCCAATCGGACCGTTCCCGCTGGTGAGCACTCCAACCTGACCTGTGCCAATCAGCCGCTGCAAGCCAGCAAAACAGGTTGTTGCTTCCAATGAAGGCGGGTTCGGGAAGGGCAGGTAAACGGGCAATCCTTGGGCAGCAGCAATCAAGTCGTCCTCGGTGATCGCGTGCCGCAAGGTGGTATCTATGAAGGAGAAGTTGGCGTCCATCAAGATGCCCCGGATCTCCTGGCCTACCTGCGATGAAGGATCGAGCACAGCACTGATGCCACGTGCGGTGCTCGCATCATTGACCAATTGGAAGCGCACTGCCGCAATGAAGTTCGATTCACTTCGCACTGCTCCTTGTGATGCACCTGCATCCAGAGTCATTGCGCCGTAGCCATCGTCCCAGCCCGGTCCGGTCATCGTCATCACCGCCACTCCGATGTTGTCGTTTGCATCGTCTTCTCCCGTGGATGAGGAAGCCGTTGCTGTGTAGGTGACCTCGCCTAGCGCATCGGGCGCCCAGTTGGTCTGTACCACAACGGAGGCACGTTCGCCGCTGTTGATGGAGTCGAGCGATGCGCTGTAGGGGCCATGGTCCACGCCGTTCTGTGTGGCAATCACGTTCACGGCCACGGCGTAGAGCCGTGCAGTGCCCACATTGTGCAGATCGACGCTCACAGCCATGGCGCGCGATTGCTCCAAGGGAAGCAGGCGGTAGCCAAGGCCATTCGAGCCTGGAGTGAAGGGCGAAGCGTTGGCATCGCCCATGCGCGCACCGGTCACAGCGAGGTCGTGCTCCAACTGATCACGGATGCAGATGTCGTCGATGGCGAAGCCACCAGCCCAGTTCGCGCTGTCGCTCCATTGGAAACGGAGCCGCAGATCGCTGATGCCGCCTAGCGATGACAGGTCGAAGGTGAGCTGCTGCCAGCCTTCCCCGGAAGGGATCATCTCGAAAAGCAGCCATTCGCCGCCATTCGCGCTGAAGTCGATGCGGGCCTCGCCGCCTCCGAGCGAACGGGTGTGGTACACGCGCAGATCAAGAGCGATGTCGAACGCGCCGCTGAGGTCGATGCTGGGTGTTGCGAGCACGGCAGAATCGAGGTCGCAGTTGCACGGAAGGGCATCGTCATTCGCCATGGCGAACCGATTGCCTACAGGCATGTCGGGCACCGGGAAGTAGCCGCCTGTATTGGCATCGCTCGCTATTCCTGCTGAGAATGCGGGCACGAATTCACCAAGACCGACACCAGCCGATGTCTGCCGTTCAACTTGATTGGTGGTCCAGCCAACAGGAATGCCCTGCTCGAAATCCTCGCTCCAGATGCAAGTGGATTGGCGCGATTGCGCAGCTGCGGTTTGCCCAAGCACCAATGCCGCGAGGGGCAGAAGGATCACGTTCCGCATCAGGCTTCCGCAGTCATGTATTCCTCGATCGGCGGACAGACGCAGATGAGGTTGCGGTCGCCGAAGGCATTGTCAACGCGGCTCACGGTGGGCCAGTACTTCCATTCGCGGTTCACATGTGCCGGGAAGGCAGCTTGCTCGCGTGAGTAGAGGTGGCTCCACTCGTTGGCGCAGACTTCTTCGCTGGTGTGCGGGGCGTTCTTCAGCACGTTGTCAACCTTGTCGGCCTTGCCATGCTCAATGGCGGCGATTTCTTGCCGGATGCTGATCATGGCCTCGACGAAACGATCCAACTCGGCCTTGCTCTCGCTCTCGGTGGGTTCCACCATCAGGGTCTCGGCCACCGGGAAGCTCACCGTGGGCGCATGGAATCCGTAATCCATGAGGCGCTTGGCCACATCGCTCACATCCACGCCGGCCGCGCGCTTGAAGTCGCGGCAGTCCAGGATCATCTCATGCGCCACCATGCCCTGGCTGCCCACGTAGAGGATGGGGTAGTGCTTCTCCAGCCTGGCGCGGAGGTAGTTGGCATTGAGGATGGCGTAGCGCGTGGCATCGGTGAGCCCTTGGCCGCCGAGCATCTTGATGTAGCCGTAGCTGATGAGCAGGATCAAGGAACTGCCCCAAGGAGCGGCGCTAACAGCAGGAACAGCTTGCTCTCCGCCCGTCTTGATCACTGGGTGCCCCGGCAGGAAGGGCTTCAGCTTATCGTTCACGCAGATGGGGCCCATGCCGGGTCCGCCGCCACCGTGCGGAATCGCGAAGGTCTTGTGCAGGTTGAGGTGGCATACATCAGCGCCGATCTCGCCAGGTGAGGTGAGGCCCACTTGCGCATTCATGTTCGCGCCGTCCATGTACACCAGGCCGCCATTCGCGTGGATGGTGCTGGTGATCTCCTTGATGCTCTCCTCGTACACGCCGTGCGTGCTGGGATAGGTCACCATCAGGCAGCTCAGCGTGTCCTTGTACTGCTCGGCCTTGGCCTTCAGGTCGGTCACATCCACATGGCCTTCGGCATCGGCCTTCACCACCACCACCTGCATGCCGGCCATCACGGCGCTGGCCGGGTTGGTGCCGTGCGCGCTGCTGGGGATCAGCGCGATGTTGCGCTTGTGATCACCACGCGCTTCGTGGTAAGCGCGGATGACGAGCAGGCCGGCGTACTCGCCCTGCGCGCCGCTGTTGGGCTGCAAGGAGACCGCGCTGAAGCCCGTGCATTTCGCGAGATCGCTGCTCAATTGACGGAACACCTCCTGGTAGCCCTCCGTCTGTTCCACCGGCGCGAATGGATGCAGGCTTCCCCATTCGGGCCAGCTCAGCGGGATCAAGGTGCTGGCGGCATTCAGCTTCATGGTGCAAGAGCCCAGCGGGATCATGCCATGCATGAGCGAGAAATCCTTGTTCTCCAGCCGCTTGATGTAGCGCTGCAATTCCAGCTCGGTGTGGTGCGTGTTGAAGACCGGGTGCGTGAGGAAGGCGCTCGTGCGCTGCAGGTCGGCAGGCACGTGCATGGCCGCGCCGTTGCCGGAAGATGCGGGCGCTTTCGCACCGGCGGCTTCCGCAAGGACTGCGATCACATCGTTGGCATCGCTCGTGCGCACCGTCTCATCGAAGGCGATGCTCACGTTGCTGCCGTCGTACCGGAAGTTGATGCCGCGCTTCTCGGCGATATCCTTCAGCTTCTTCGCATCCTTCACGTCCGCTAACGTGATGGTGTCGAAGAACGACGCGTTCGCGCCCGCATAGCCCATAGCTTTCGCTGCCTCTGCCACCGAGCGCGTGTGGGCATGCACGTTGCGCGCGATGCGCTTCAGGCCTTCGGGGCCATGGTACACGGCATACATGCCGGCCATCACGGCGAGCAGTGCCTGTGCTGTGCAGATGTTGCTGGTAGCCTTGTCACGGCGGATGTGCTGCTCGCGCGTTTGCAGCGCCATGCGCAGGCCCTGCTTGCCACGGCGGTCCTGGCTCACACCGATGATGCGGCCGGGTATCACGCGCTTGTACTCCTCTGTGGTGCAGAAGAATGCGGCATGCGGGCCGCCGTAGCCCATGGGCACGCCGAAGCGCTGGCTGTTGCCCACGCACACATCGGCGCCCCATTCGCCCGGCGGCGAGAGCAGCACCAGCGAGAGCAGGTCCACACAGACGGCCGTCTTCACGCCAACGGCTTTCGCCTTGCTCACCACAGCGCGGTAGTCGTTCACGCTGCCATCGATCGCGGGGTATTGCAGCGCGAGGCCGAAGTAGCCGTCGTTGGGGTCGAAGTCCTTCGCATCGCCCACCACCAGTTCCACGCCGATTGGTGCGCAACGGGTCTTCAGCACGTCGAGGTTCTGCGGGTAGAGGCCCTTGTCGGCGAAGAACTTGTTGGCATGGTTCAGCTCCTTCGGGCGCGCCGCGTGCAGCATGTGCATCGCTTCGGCGATGGCCGTGGCCTCATCTAGGAGCGATGCGTTAGCGATGGGAAGTCCCGTGAGCTCGCTGCACATCGTCTGGAAGTTGAGCAGCGCTTCCAATCGGCCTTGCGAGATCTCCGCTTGGTAGGGCGTGTAGGCGGTGTACCAACCGGGGTTCTCAAAGATGTTGCGCTGAATGGGCGGTGGCAGCACGGTGCCGCTGTAGCCCAGGCCGATGTAGCTCCGGAACACCTTGTTCTTCGCGCCCAGCGAACGCATGTTGTCGAGGTGCTCGCGCTCGGTCATGGCCGCGCCGATGTCCAGTGCGCCGCGCCGGATGCCTTTCGGCACGGTGCGGTCGATGAGTTCATCGAGGCTGCTGACGCCGATGGCCTTGAGCATGGCCTTGGTCTCTTCGGCGTTGGGACCAATGTGGCGCTCCTGGTAGCTGACAACGTTCATGGGGGGTGTGCTGAAAAGCGGGGCGAATATACCCGGAGGCCGGTGCGGCTTCGGCCTTTCCTGCGGTGCGGCTGGTACATTTGGCCGCCCATGATGCGGTTCCTGATACTCATGCTCGCTGTCTGTTCGGCAGCGGGTAGCCGCGCCCAGATCACGCCCTTCAAGCCCGACCGCGTGCTCCTCATGAACGGGCAGATCATCGAGGCTCGGGTATTGGGCCAGAGCACCTTCGAGGTGCGCTACCTCGAGTTCGGCAAGAATGGCAAGCAGAAGGAGCGCGCCGAGCCCACCGAGAATGTGTTCAGCGTGACCGACAGCCTTGGCCGGGAGCGGGTGTGGTACTTCCAGGACACGATTTTCGGCAACGAGCTATCGGTGCAAGAGATGCGCTGGTTCATCAAGGGCGAGCAGGATGCGCGGGCAGGCTACAAGCCGCGCATCGCAACGTGGGGCGGCTTCCTCGTGGGCGCAGGCGCCAGCATCGCCCTCAACCTGGAGGTGAATGCGCTCTTCATCCCGCCTGTGTATGCAGCTGCCATGGCGCTGCCACGTGTGCATGTGACCCGCGGTTCGCTCACCGACCCTTACCTCGACGGCGAACCGAACTACGCCTATGGCTATGCCAAGGTGGGTCGGAGCAAGCGGGTCATTCGCAGCCTCATCAGCACGGCGGCGGGCATCGCTGTGGGTGTGGGCTTCCGGCAGTTCATCATCAATCCAAACCTTGAGGGATACGATTAGGTGATGCACCAGGCCATCCAGAACCCGGTATTGCGGTTCATGGTCCATGGGCATTTGGTGCTGGCGCTGGGCGCGGCCGCGCAGGTGTGGTGGATCGGAGAGGAGTGGTTCGTTGAATGGTCACTGATTCGAAGCGCGGTGGCCTTCTTCGCGACGTTCGCTTGCTACGGCCTGCTGCGACTGGTGAGGTCACGCGAAGAAGGCCTGGGCGATGTGCCGCTCTTCGCGTGGTACCTGGCGCATCAGAAGGCGATGCTGATCGCAGTGGTCGTGAGCGCGTTGCTAGCATTGATGGCACTCGGAGCTGAAGTCCTGGAGGCATTATCTCGCCTATGGCTGGTGGTCGTTCCGGCTTTGCTCTATGTGGTGCCGTTGCGCGGGAAGGATGGCCGCTTGCACGGATTGCGAAGGATTCCCGCGCTCAAGTCGTTCCTGGTGGCATGGGTGTGGGCGGCAGGCACGGTGCTGCTGGCTGCGGATGGAGCACAAGGCATGGCCTGGCTGCTGTTGATCGTGTTCTTCTGTTTCTACTTGGCGCTGGCGATCGCCTTCGACCTGCGTGATGCGCGCGTTGACCCACTCAGCTTGCGCACCGTGCCACAACTGCTCGGGCAGCGGGCCGCGAAGGCGATGGCCCTGTTGCTCTTGCTGCCGCTGGTGGTCCTGCTCTACGCATCGCTCTTCTTCTCGGGCATCCGTGGTGATGCCGGCGCGCGCCCGGATACCGATTGGACACTTGCCCTGCCGCTGATCGGCTTGGCCATGCCGGCGTGGTTCATTCTCCGATCTAATCCAAAGCGCGGCTGGTTCCATTGGCTGCTCCTGGATGCGTGCATTGCGCTACTCCCGGTGCTGGCTTGGGTCGGGAGCTGCCTCTGACGCGCATCATCACGGCCTTCGCCGTGCCCGCTACTTTCGCCTCCCGCATGTCCGCTTACCAGAATACGCTCGACTTCGCCCGCGCGCAGGATGCCGCTGATCCGCTCCGCGCCTTCCGCGATGAATTCCATTTCCCGCAGAAGGACGGCGCCCCCGTCATCTATTTCACCGGCAACTCACTCGGGTTGCAGCCCAAAGGCGCGTCCGCCGCGCTGAAACAGGAGCTCGACGATTGGGCGGCGCTCGGTGTCGAGGGCCACATGAAGGCCAAGCATCCTTGGTACAGCTACCACGAGGAACTCACGGCAATGACAGCGCGGCTCGTGGGTGCCAAGGAGAGCGAGGTGGTGGTGATGAACCAGCTCACCAGCAATTTGCACTTCCTGATGGTGAGCTTCTTTCGGCCGAACGGCAAGAGGAGGAAGATTCTCACCGAGCAAAGGCCCTTCCCGAGTGACACGTATGCCTTCGCATCACAGATCACTTTCCATGGCGGTGATCCAGACGCCGATCTGATCGAAGTTCAACCACGCGCAGGCGAGTACACGCTGCGTACCGAGGACATCATCGCGCGCATCAACCAACTGGGCGATGAACTCGCGTTGGTCTGTTTCGGTGGCGTGAACTTCTACACCGGACAGGCCTTCGATATGGCGGCGATCACGAAAGCTGCGCATGGGGCGGGCGCTTTTGCGGGCTTCGATCTCGCCCACGCTGCAGGCAATCTTCACCTGAAGCTGCACGACTGGGATGTGGACTTCGCGGCGTGGTGCACCTACAAGTACCTCAACAGTGGCCCAGGCAGTGTCGCCGGCGCATTCGTGCATGAGCGCCACCACGGCAAGGGCCTTCCGCTCCTCGCGGGATGGTGGGGGCACGACAAGCACGAGCGCTTCAAGATGGAGCTCGACGTTCCGACGTC
>DAORNP010000023.1:24568-24779 GCA_035441065.1 Flavobacteriales bacterium
AAACAGCGAAGGAGACAGGCGCACACCTCGAAGTGATCACGCCGAATGATCCCGCGCAGCGCGGCTGCCAATTGAGCATCGTGGCCCACGGCAAAGGCAAAGACCTCTTCCATGCGATCAGCGCGAAGGGCGTGGTGGCCGATTGGCGCGAGCCGAATGTGATCCGCATCGCGCCGGTGCCGATGTACAATTCGTTCGAGGATGTGTTCCA
>DAORNP010000023.1:24789-25551 GCA_035441065.1 Flavobacteriales bacterium
GGCAGGATTCTCAAGGCCGCCATGGCATGAAGAACATCACGATTGTAGGCGGAGGTTTGGTGGGCAGCCTGCTCGCCGTGTTCCTGGCCAAGCGCGGCCATAAGATCAATGTGTTTGAGCGACGCCCTGATCCGCGCAGGACGAACGTTTACGCCGGGCGCAGCATCAACCTCGTGGTTTCGCACCGTGGATGGACCGCGCTCAAAGCGGCCGGCGTGCATGAGGCCGTGGAGCGCATCGTGGTGCCCGTGCATGCGCGCATGACGCACGACCGCGACGGCAAGCTCACGCGCCTGCCGTACAGCATCGACGAGCGGCCCATCCACAGCGTGAGCCGAGGGGAGTTGAACAAGGTGATGCTGAGCGAAGCGGAGAAGCTCCCCAACGTGAAACTGCATTTTGAGCATCGCTGCACGAGCGTGAACCTCGAGACGGGAACTTGCACTTTCCATAACGAAGCATCAGGCGAGGCCAGCGCCGTGCCTGCCGATGTGGTCTTCGGAAGCGACGGTGCGCCCAGCGCGGTGCGGCAAGAGATGATGAAGCTCCGCTTCAACTTCAGCCAGAGCTTCATCGAGCACGATTACAAGGAGATCGCCTTCCCCAGCAAGCCCGATGGCACGCCGCAGATGGACCCGCACTGCCTGCACATCTGGCCGCGCCGCTGGTTCATGATGATGGGCCTTGCCAACACCGATGGCGGCTTCACCGGCACGCTCTTCATGCCGCATTCGGCGTCAGCCGACATTCCGGAGACGGGGC
>DAORNP010000023.1:25565-33762 GCA_035441065.1 Flavobacteriales bacterium
GGGACCCGGCCATCCGGAATCTCACCAAGGCTTCGGCTTCGACCAGATCAAGGACGAGCGTGATCTCCTGCGCTTCTTCGAGGAGCATTTCCGCGATGCGATCCCCATGCTGCCTGATCTCACCGAGCAGTACTTCCGCAATCCGCAGAGCAACCTGGCCATCATCCGCTGCGGCCCATGGAATTACAAGGGCAAGGTCGCGCTGATCGGCGATGCGGCCCATGCCATCGTGCCCTTCTATGGCGAAGGCATGAACGCTGGCTACGAGGATTGCAAAGTGCTCAACGACCTGCTCAACCTGCACGGCGATGACAACTGGGGTGTGGTGCTCGATGCTTACCACAAAGCCCGCAAGCCCAACGGCGACGCCATCGCCGATCTATCCCTGCGCAACTTCGTGGAGATGCGCGACCTCGTGGCCGACCCGAAGTTCATCCTGCGCAAGAAGATCGAAGGCCGCCTTCAGCAACGCCATCCCGACAAATGGCTACCGCTTTACAGCCAGGTGAAGTTCAGCGACATCCCCTACAAGCAGGCGTGGGACGAAGGCCTGCGGCATGATCGCATCATGGAGCAGGTGCTGGCGATTCCGGGGATCGAGGAGAAGTGGGAGAGCGAGGAGGTGGAGAGGAAGGCGTTAGGGTTGTTGGGGGAAGTCTAAGCGATTTCTAGCCCACACCCACGCGTTCACACTTTCGCCCATCGGCGCGCGTTCTTCACCTGCGCTCCTTGCCACCTTCGTCCATGCTTCGCATCGCGCTCCTCATCCTTCTATCACTGGCCACTGTGCTGGAGCTGCTAGCCCAGCCCATGAGCCGCCGTCGGCCGGATATCATCCCGCTCGACGGCAAAGCCAAGCGCATCGGCTGGTTCGTGGGGCCGGGAATCACGTACACGCTGCCGCGCTCCAAGAACACAGAGGAGGAGGTCTTCCGCAACGACAGCCTTCGCTATATGGCCACCTACGACCCGAGCGGGAAGGTGGGCCTCTACCTCGAAGCGGGCGCCACATGGTACACGCGCGATCCCGTAATCATCGACTACTTCGATTTAGGCGTGGCCTACAAGAACTTCCGCGGAGCTGAGTCCTATGCTGGCACCTTGTTCCGGGGCGATACGGCTGCGCCCTTGGCGGGCGATGGCTACTTCGCGGAGCGATTGCTCACCGTTGCGCTCAATGCCAATAAGTTCATCCCCACAGGCAACTATCAATTCGTGCAGCTGAGCCTCGGCGCCAACGCTGATATCCGGCTAGGCAGCGAGTACAGCCATACCGGCGATTCCTTCCTCAATCGCCACGCTTTCCCGCCGGACTTCATCGCCCAGGCGCATTTCAAGCTCGGTTACGGGTTCAAGCTAACGGGCCGCATGATCGTGATCCCAGCCATCGAGACCCCCATCTTCAGCGTAGCGCCGGTCGATCAAGGCTTCGGCAAGCTGCAATGGTTCAGCAGCACCTATCGCCCGCTCATCCTCAGCGTGCGCTTCCTCTTCCTGCGTGCTCGTAATGGCTACGATTGCCCGCCGCCCATCAAGCACAACGAGTTGGAGCGCGGTCGCAAGGTCTATAAGCCGGATAGCTACCATCCTTAGCTCCAGCGGCAAGTTCAAGAGCGGCAAGTTGCTACCGCCTGCCACCTTGCCGCTCCTGAACTTGCCGGTTGCCTTCTCGCTGCTCAGCGAATCTCCTTCAAGAAGGGATTCATTCTCCGCTCCCTCCCGATCGTGGTGCTCGGTCCATGCCCGCAATGCACGGTCACATCGTCGCCCAGCGGGAAGAGCTGCTCCTTGATGCTCTTGATCAAGATGTCGAAGTCGCCGCCAGGCAGGTCGGTGCGGCCGATGCTCCCATGGAAGAGCACATCGCCGGCGATCACGAAGCGCTCGGCCTCGGCGTAGAGCGCGATGTGCCCAGGAGCGTGGCCGGGAACGAAGAGCACGCGCAATGCATGGTCGCCTAGCGCGATGCGCTCGCCTTCTGCGATGAAGCGCTCGGGGTCGGGAGCGGGCTGGCACGGCACGCCATAGAGCTGCCCTTGGCGCGGTGCCATGCGCAGGAGCTGCAGGTCGGCCATGTGCAGTTCGGGTTTCAGTCCGTAGCGGTCGCTGGCCCATGCGCAGCCGAGTACATGGTCGATATGGGCATGCGTGAGCACCAAGCGCTCAGGCGTGAGTCCATGCACATCGAACCAGGCCTCCAACTCGCGCTCTTCGGCCGTATCGCAGCAGCCGGGATCGATCAGGATGGCGCGTTCACCATCATGCACAACGAAGGTGTTCTCCTGGAAGGGATTGAAGGTGAAGGAGGCGACGTTGAGCATGTATGGTTTCGCAAGAACTTCGCGGGCGGAAGCACCCGGAGAGGGTGACCAAAGTAGCTACCTTGCTCGCGTGCAATCCGGCACCCTAACCCCGCGCTTCTCGCTCGTCCTCGCATCGCTGCTTTCGCTCGCGGTGCAGGGGCAGTTCTACCAGGGCACGCAGCAGGAGTATGGCAAGAACCGCGTGCAGTACCAGGAGTTCCTCTGGCAGCAATATCGCTTCAAGGATATGGAGGTGTTCTTCTACACCGGTGGGCGTGACCTGGCGCGTTTCACGGCCCAATCGGCCCAGCGCCACCTGAAGGAGCTGCAGACCGCCTTCGACTTCGCGATCGATGAGCGGCTCCAGTTCATCGTGTACAGCTCGCTCACCGATTTCAGGCAGAGCAACATCGGCCTCGAGGGCATGGGCGACCAGATGAACATCGGCGGCCTCACACGCATCGTGGGCACCAAGATCTTCGTGTACTTCGAGGGCGACCACGCCCTGCTCGACCAGCAGATCCGATCAGGCATCGCTCATGTGCTGGTGGACCAGATGATGTTCGGCGGCAACTGGCGCGAGATCCTTCGCAGCAGCACCTTCCTCGCGTTGCCCGATTGGTACACGCAAGGCATCATCAGCTACCATGGTCGCCGCTGGGACGCCATCACCGCCAACCGGGTGCGCGATGCGGTGGTGAGCGGGCGCTTCGATAAATTCAATCGTTTGGAAGGAGAGGATGCGCGACTGGCAGGGCACATGCTCTGGCGCTACGTGGCCGAGGTGTACGGCCCGGCCGTGATCCCCAACATCCTGTACATGACGCGCGTGAGCCGCAATGCCGATAGCGGTTTCCTGTACGTGCTGGGCGTATCGCTGAAGACGCTGCTCGCCGAATGCCTCGAGCACTACCGCGGGCGCTTCGCGGAAGAGGATCGCTACAGGCAGGACATGAGCTTGGAGCCGTTGCCCATCAAGACCAAGCGGCAGCGGCAATACGCGCAATTCCAGCAAAGCCCCGATGGCCGCTGGCTGGCATGGACCAGCAACGAATTGGGCCAGTACAAGGTGTGGCTGCGCGAGATCGCCACTGGCAAGACACGCCGCATCGTGAAGGGCGAGAAGAAGATCGACCGCATCATCGACCGCAGTTATCCTGTGCTGGCCTGGCACCCCAGCAGCAAGGCGCTCAGCTACGTGGTGGAGCGCAAGGGCGAGCTCCGCTTCCGCACCTACACGATCGACGACCGCAAGACCTCCGAGCGCGACATGCTCTTGCTGGAGAAGGTGCTCAGCATGGATTACGCGCCCGATGGCCGCACCATGGTGCTCAGCGGCGTGCGCGAGGGCCGCACCGACCTCTACCTCTTCAACGTGCTCGCCAATCGCAGTGATCCGCTCACCGATGATCCATGGGACGACCTGGAGCCCCGCTTCGTTGATGGCGGCAGCCGCATCATCTTCACCAGTGATCGCATTGACGACACTCTGCGCGTCGTGAAAGAGACCATTGCGCAGCGCGGCCACAAGGACATCTTCCTCTTGGATTTGGAGCGCCGCGGCCGCGTCCTCACGCGCCTCACCGACACGCCCGACCGCAGCGAGTCGCAGCCCTTCCAGCTCGACAGCACGGGCTACACCTACCTGAGCGACCTCGATGGCGTGGCCAATCGGTTCCGTGTGCGGTACGACAGCACCATCAGCCACATTGATACCACGGTGCACTATCGCTTCTTCACCATCGAGGACCGCCTCACGGACCTGAAGCGCGGCCTGCTCGAGCATCATGTGCGCAGCAACCGTGGCCGCTATACCGCTCTGCAGTTACGCGGCGGGCGCTACCTCTTCTATCAAGGTCGCATCGGTGAAGCCGGGCCAACGGGTGCCTTGAATTTGCTGGCGCCTGCCGCAGGCGAGCAGCGCGCTGCCGTACCGGACCCGCGCATGGATGATGCGGGCAGCGTGGTGAAGGTGCAGCCGCAGAATCCGCGCGGCGCTGGCGAAGGCGGTTTCGATGTGCGCCGCTATGTGTTCAGCGATGAGAAGCCCGGAGCGCCAGCGCCCAACCAGCCGCAGGCTCAAGCGAAGCCACGCGTAGCCGAGGCACAGCCCGATAGCACGAAGAAGCCATTCGTATTCCCCGAGCAGCGCAATTACAACCTCAACTTCACCATCGATCGCGTGGTGACGCAGATCGACAACAGCTACAGCAATCAGTTCTACCAGCCTTTCTCCGGCCAGGCAGGCATCAACCCGGGATTGAGTGGCCTTACGCGCATGGCGGCCAGCGACCTCTTCGAGGACCATCGCGTGGTAGGCGGCTTCCGATTGGCGCTGGACCTGAACAACAACGACTACCTGCTCGCCTACGAGAACCTCAAGCGTCGCATCGACAAGCGCATCTCCTTCCAACGGCAAGCCTTCCAAGGACTGAACAACGCAGGTATCGTGAAGGTGCATTCGCACAATGTCCGCTACCAGTTGAGCTACCCCTTCAGCGAGCTGGCCAGCGTGCGCGCCTCGGTCATGTACCGCCACGACCGCTTCGTTCAGCAGAGCATCGACCCGCTGAGCCTCGCCACGCCCAATGGCGTTGACCACATGGCCGGCGCGAAACTCGAATGGGTCTATGACAGTTCCATGCCGCGCGGCCTAAACCTCTGGACGGGGTGGAAGCTGAAGGTTTTCGGCGAGTACTATCAGCACCCCGAGCGCAAAGGCGATATGCAGGTGGTCGGCACGGATCTGCGCCACTCCATGCGCCTGCACCGGGATATGATCTGGGTGTCGCGCATCGCGGGAGCCTCATCGCTGGGAAGCCGACGCATCCTTCATTTCCTCGGCGGCGTGGACAATTGGATGTTCGCCAAGTTCGATCCGAGCATCCCCATCGACTTCACCCAGAATTACCAGTTCCAGACACTGAGCACGCCCATGCGCGGCTTCTTCTACAATGCGCGCAACGGCACCAGCTTCGCCGTGATCAACAACGAGGTGCGCGTGCCCATCTTCCGCTACCTGCTCAACCGGCCCATCCGGTCAGACTTCATCAATCACATGCAAGTGGCTGCCTTCGGCGATATCGGTGCGGCATGGACCGGCAGCGACCCCTATGCCGCCGACAACAGCTTCAATCGGCTCGTCATCCAGCGGAACCCGCTCACCATCACGCTCAACAGCACGCGCGAGCCAATTCTGGCGAGCTATGGCTTCGGCCTGCGCACGCGCCTGCTCGGCTATTTCGTGCGCGCCGATTGGGCGTGGGGCATAGACGATGGCGTGACGTTGCCGCGCGTGTTCCACTTCTCGCTCAGCCTCGATATCTGATGCAGTTCGACGCGCAGACCATCGGCCTGCTCATCATCGTGGGCCTGCTCGCGGGTATCCTCAGCGGCTTCGTTGGCGTTGGCGGCGGCATCATCATGGTGCCCGCGCTGGTTTGGCTGCTCGGGTACAACCAGCATCAGGCGCAAGGCACCAGCCTGGCGGTGCTCATGCTGCCCGTGGTCTTCCTCGCCGTGCGCAACTACTGGAAGCAGGGCATGATCGATTGGAAGGTCGTGGCCGTGATTGCCGCGGCTTTCGTGGCTGGCGGCTACCTGGGAAGCAAGGGCGCACTGAGCCTGCCGGCCGATACCGTGAAGCGCGTTTTCGGCGTGGTGCTGCTCGTGGTCGCCATCAAGCTCATCCTCGGAAAGTGATGCGCGATGTGAAGCAGGCGATTGTTGCGCTCCATGCCGAAATGGTGGCGTGGCGCAGGCATATGCACCAGCACCCGGAGCTGTCGTTCCGTGAGCATGAGACCGTGGCCTACGTTGCCGAGGGGCTGAAGCGCGAGGGCATCGAAGTGCGCGAAGGCGTGGCGAAGCTGGCCCCGGATGCGAAAGGCACAGGCTTGATCGCCGTGGTGCGCGGAACGAAGTGCGCGAGCGATAAGTGCATTGCATTGCGGGCCGATCTGGATGCGCTGCCTATCCAGGAAGCGGGCAAGCCGGACTACTGCTCGATGAGCGCCGGAGTGATGCACGCTTGCGGCCACGATGCGCATACCGCCATGGTGCTCGGAGCGGGCATCGCGTTGCATCGCGCGCGTGCCGAATGGAGCGGCAGCGTCATGCTCGTGTTCCAGCCGGGTGAGGAGAAGGAACCGGGCGGCGCATCGCTGCTGATCAAGGAAGGCGTGCTCACGGATCCGAAGCCCGCAGGCATCATCGGACAGCACGTGACACCCGAGCTCCTGGTTGGCAAGCTCGGGTTCCGTAGCGGACCCTTCATGGCGGCGGCCGATGAGCTGTACATCACCGTGAAGGGCAAGGGCGGCCATGCAGCGCAGCGCGACAAGCTGATCGATCCGATCCTGATCGCCGCGCAACTGCTCCCGAGGCTCTACGAAGAAGCGAAGCGTGCCGTGCCTCCGGGCCAACCCATGGTGATCAGCTTCGGCAAGCTCATCGCGAACGGCGCCACCAACATCGTCCCTGAGACGGTGACGATCGATGGCACCTTGCGCACATTCGATGAAGGATTGCGCGCACGGTTGCACGAGTTGCTGCCGCGCATCGCGCAAGAGGTCGTGCAAGGCATGCAGGGCGAATGCGAGTTCCGTTTGGTGAAGGGCTCGCCCGTTGTGAAGAATGATCCGGAACTGAACGAACGCTTGCGACGCGTGGCCGAGGATCTCGTTGGCGCGGAGAATGTCGTTGAAATGGACATCCGCATGGGCGCCGAGGATTTCGCCTACTACACGCACGTGATGCCCGGCTGTTTCTTCAGGCTGGGCACCGGTAATCCCGCGAAGCCTGGCACGCAGAGCGGCCTGCATACGGCGGCCTTCGACATTGATGAGGATGCGTTGCTGCTGGGCGCAACGATGATGGCAGCCGGCGCGTTGCGTGAGCTAGGGGGCTGAAGCCCTCAGCCCACGATGATGTCCTCCACCACGACCGCCGGCCTCCCGTTCCGGAGTTGAACCACCAGTTCAGCGGTGCTGCCCGATTTTCCGCCTTTGGTAAAGAGGTCCAAGGAAAGTTCAAAGGCATCAGGCACGTTGCGCACAGCGCGTGCTTTCAGGTCGCGCCAGGTGTTCTCTGGTGGCATCACGAGGGCGGAACCGATGTCATCCACCGCGGCCTCCATGTCATCGGCGCTCAGGCCATCGCCACCCGAAGCTTCCTCCAATTCCGCGAAGCGCCGCTCCACGAGCAGCTTCATCACATGCTTGGCTACCAGGGTGAGGTCGTTGGGGCTCATCGTGCAGGTGGCTACCGAGCGCATCAGGCTGGAGCCAATTGTACCTAGTTCGCCACCTCGCTCATGAACTTCAACCGCATCATCCGCAGCTCTTCTTCGCTGAAGTCGCCGCCGAATTCCTTGTGCGCCGCCTCGATGTCGTCACTTTCTGCACTGCGGAAGTAGTCCATGATGTCCTGCTGGGCGTCGGCCTCCAGCATGTCGTTGAGCTGGTAGCTGATGTCGAGCTTGGTGCCGCTCATCACGATGCTCTCGAGCTCGGTGAGGAAAGCGGACATGTTCAGGTTCTTGCTGCGGGCGATGCCTTCGAGCGGGATGCGCTTATCGATGTTCTGGATGATGTGCACCTTGTTGCTGCTCTTGTTCACCACGTTGCGCACGGTGACCTCGGCCTCGCGCTCAATGTCGTTCTCTTCCACGTAAGCGGCGATCAGCTCAACGAAGGGCTTGCCGAATTTCTGCGCCTTGCCGGGGCCAACCCCGGTGATCTGCGTCAGCTCATCGATGGTGATGGGATAGCGCATGGTCATCTCTTCCAATGAGGGGTCCTGGAAGAGCACCCAGGGTTGCAGCTTCAGCTTATGCGCCTGCTGCTTGCGCAGGTCCTTGAGCATGGCCATGAGCTTCTCATCCGCCGCTGCAC
>DAORNP010000024.1:0-4905 GCA_035441065.1 Flavobacteriales bacterium
CGGTGCAGGAGATCAGGACCCTGCTCTTGCAAACGGCGACCCCGATGGCCGACCAGGGCCCGCCGCTGTTGCATACGCGCTTGGCGGTGCGAGCGGCGGGTGGGCGGTGAAAACGCGAGCCCCGGCCATGAGCTGGGGCTTGTTCGTCCTTGCAAGGGGATGATGGATGGGGGCGTGAACCGGCCACCCTTGGAGTTAGCGTCCCCTCACTCCCTCGCCACCACCGTATCATACAGCCCGATCTGGCTCAGCCCCTCGTGGCTCTCGATAACCGTGTATCGAAGCGAGGCATCCTCATAGCGGCGGAACGCGAACACCGCCTGGTTCATCTGCTCGGTGTTGAACACCTTCAGCTTCACCAGCAGATGGAAATCCTTCACCGTTAGACCGGTCACGGTGATAAACAGGTCCGGCTCCAGTTTGGTGATCACATCCTGCAAGGTGTTCTCCCGGAAGTCCGTGAGGTACATGAAGGCCGGGATACGCGTGGCGAACTTGATCAGCTTCTCCTGCACCAGCTTGCGCTTGCTCTTGTACTCCTTCTCCTCTTCGGTGAGCTCCTTCTTCTCCTTCGGAGTGAGCCCGCCATTCTTCGCCTTGTTCTTGAGGCCTTTGACCTTGTCGCTCTTGTTGATGATGGTCTCGATGATGTTGTCACCTAAAGCGCGCCAGCCCTCGATGCGTTCCACGGCGGCCATCGCTTCGGGGTTGTCCAGGATGCGGCGCAGCGTGTCGTTGTCCACGTTCACCAGCAGGGCGCTTTCCCACTTGCGGGCGAGCAAGGTGGCCGAGGTGCCGGCCATGGCGATGTCCAGGATGCCACCCGCGTCGATCTGGGTCATGTTCGCGCCGTCGTAAGCCAGCACGGGCAGGAAGGAGATGAGGTCCTTCACGGCGTTCTCCGGGTTGCGTTCGTTGGGCGCGAGGCCGATGCCGTATTCCGAGAGCTGCCGCAACGCACGCGTCGGCGCGAAGTCGAACACGAAGCAGATGGGCTTCAGGATCTCCTCCGCGTTCGGGTCGTCGCCATTGGGGTTCTTGATGCTCCAGGGCGATTGCACACGGAAGGCCGCCTGGAAATAGGTCTCCGGGCTCTTCAGGTTGCGCAGCATGAGGATGCTGGACCATTGCGGCACCGTGACGCCCGTGGTGAGCTTGCCGCACGAGAGCGTGATCGTCTTCGTGTCGAAGCCGGCGCCGATGGCCTTGCGCACGGGTGGCAATGCATCCAGGCCGATGCCCGCTGATGCACCAGCCGCCACCACCACGTCGTAGGCGCGCCAGAAGGTGTTGTGCTTTTCGGCCAGCAGGTTCGCCATGGCGTGGCAGGCCGCCACGTTGGGCAGGAACCAGAACGAGTGCTGCAGGTAGGGCAGCAGCCGCACATCCGAATACGGGAACGGCGGGCGCGTACCGGTTTTTAGGAACTCAACGTCCTTGGGCGCATAACCGCCGCGGATGATGTCCAACCACTTCTGCACGTCGCTCTTGTGGGTGAACTGGGCCTTGTCGCCTGTGCCCTTTGCCTCGAAGAAGGCGTTGAGGTCGAACTCATCGAACTCACCGGCGCTCGCGATGGCGATCAGCTCCTCGGGCATCTGGTAGGTAAGCAGGCGCATCTGCGGCAGCGCGGCGTAGGGGTTGCGCTTGACGGGGTCCCCGCTGAGGCGGGGTGAAGACATCTTCGCCGCGAAGGCTTCCTTGGCGCGCTGCTCATCGGTATAGGTCCAGTTGAAGATCTGCTCTTCGATGAACTCACCTGTCGCCAATGCCTTGAAGGGCGTGCCACTGAGGTAGAGGTAAGCCTTGGTGGTGATGGGCAGAAAGTCCGTCTCCTTCTCCGAGAGCTCGCTCAGCGCTGTGGTCACGTCACCGAGGTCGGCGCCGTATTCGAGCTTAGCTTCCTTCTTCGCGATGGTTTCCTCCTCGCCCTCGAAAAGCTCCTTCGCGGTTTCGCGCCACGCGCCGAAGTGGTACTCATCGAAGACCACGAGGTCCCACTTCACCTGGTGCAGCCATTCGTTCTTGGGCTTGATGTTCCCTGCCGCATCGCGCCCCAGCAGGTCCTGGAAGGAGCCGAAGTAGACCACGGGCTTCTTGCGGTCGATGCGCGTAGGATCGCTACCGCTGCTCTTGCTCAGGTATTGCCAGCCCCCGAAGTCCACGTGACTTTCCAGGTCCGTTTGCCAGGCATCCTCCACGGCGGGCTTGAAGGTGACCACCAGCACGCGCTTGGCGCCGAGCTTCTTCGCCAGTTGGTAAGTGGTGAAGGTCTTGCCGAAGCGCATCTTGGCGTTCCACAAGAAGCGCGGCACGGCGTGCATGTCCTCGTTCCAGATGGAATGGAAGTAGGTGTGCGTCTTCTGCACGGCATCGGCCTGCTCGCGGCGCATGGGGAAATCCTGATCGCGCGTACCCGAGATCTGCTGGCCGGTGCGCAACTCGTTGAGGACAGCTTTCAACTGCTTCACCGTACAGCGCATCCATTCCAGCTCGGTGTTGGCGTAGCCCTTCTTCACCAGTGCTGCGCGCAGCTCGTGGTCGCTGAACACGCTGCCATCTTCACGCTCGGCTGCTTCGTCCAGCTCGATGGTGAAGTTCTTGATCGCGGCCGTCTTCAATTGCTCGGCCACCCGCTGCTTCACATCCCGCGTGGTCTGTCCCACCTTCAGCAGGCCCTTGTGCGCCGCATCTGCGATGGAGTAGGCGTAGATGCGTGGCCGCGCCATCGGCTTGGGCGCAAGGATGTCCTCGATGGTCTTACTCATCGCCTTCGCCCATGGGACGGATCATGCTCTCGATGAAGGCGATCTCATCCTTCGTGATGCCGTACTTCTTGTAGACCGCGGCATCCGTCCACGTCCGATCCCACGGCTGGATTGGAACCCATCTATACATGCCCCGAAAAACGTGTTGGGCTGGCTTACGGATTGAAATGAGAAAGCGCGCAAGCCTCGTGCGCAGGTAGGACTCGACACTTTCCGCCTCTTCCTTTGAACGAAGTGGACCAGCAACAAGGTAGGTCTGGGTGCAAACTGATTTAGGCTCGCCAACAATCGGCGGACCGAGAACCATGTCAACGCCACTTCTTTCTCGCTCGCGTCCTGATCCTGCTACGGGCAGGAACAATTTCCATACGTCGATTAATTGCTCATTCTTGTTGATCGCGTCTCTCGCGACTGCTCCACGAATCCTTGTGGTTCCCTCGTTGGCATAAATTCGAATCTGTCCCTTCTTCGGTGCGGCATCCTTCACGTACTCGGTGAAGTTTGTCGCTAGGCCGAACGGTGTGTCACCACTGACAAGACTCTCAAACGGCGCTTCGCCAGCCTTCAATACCTTGTGTAGAATGTCCACCGCACGCTTGTCTCGAACGAATACGTCGAACTCGTTGAGCACGCGTGAATGTGGCCCGATGGCGACGCCGTTGCGGTGGTAGACGCTCTCACACGAACCCGGCGTGTCACGGTCCCAGAGGAAGTAGCAAATGCCGCCACCGATGCCGACAGTTGGGAAAACATCCTTCGCATTCTCATAGTCGATGAGATTGCGCACGCGCTGGTCTCCGAGAAACTCAGCACGGAAATCAGATAACCCACGACCACCGGCCATCCATCGCGATGGAATAATCATGCTGAGGAACCTTGGCTCCAACTGCATGGCCTGCTTCACGAAGAGGTGGTAGATAGGCGAATCGTTCGTTCCGCCACCACCGCCGGTCATCTGGTACGGCGGGTTGCCGATGATCACGTCGAATTGCATGTTCTTTCCAAAGATCTTGGTTAGCCGGGCTTTGATGTCCTCGGTGTGGATGAAGTCATAGGCGTGGGACTCCAGCCCTTCGCCACGGTCAAGGGCCTTTTGGCTGGCACCACAGTAATGGCACCGACCATCCTTCCACTCGTGCTCGGTGCGCTCGAACCAAATGTTGCCCTCATCGGACTTGAGGCTCCTGGCGATGGAGTGCTCGCCGTTGGCGTGCTTGGTGCAATACAGGCTGCGCCGGGCGAGCAAGCTGGTAAGGTGCGTGATGCCGATGCCGAAGACCTGCTTGGTGAGGATGTGGTCCACGCGCTCCTCCAGGTCGGGTATCTGCTTCTCCAGCCCCTTGTTCAGCCGGCTGGTGATCTCGCGCAGGAACACACCGCTCTTGGTGCAGGGGTCCAGGAAGCGTACGGTCTTGTCCGCCCAGATGTCCGCGCCGGCCTGCCCCGGGCTTGACCCGGGGTTGTTGGCGGCCCAAGCCTCGGCCAGGGTATCCAGCATGCGGTTGGCGAACTCCGGCGGGGTGAAGACCTCGTCGTTGCTGAGGTTGGCGATGCACGTGAGCACATCGGGGTTACGGCCGCGCAGGGAGAATGTGGCCTGTGTACTCATTCTGTAGCCTGGGGTGCTTGGACTTCCACAAGGGAAGCGAGTTCACGCACCGCCATAGGCGCATAGGTGCGGATGGGCGTGAAGATGTCGTGCCGGTCCGCACCGGCGAAAAGCGTCCCTTCCTTCTGCCAGCTCGACATCTGCGTGAGCACATCCAGACGAAAGTCACGCCGTTGGAACTTGCCCTTGCCCAAGTATCCCCACTCGGCGAAGACCAGCAGATGGCCATCGTTGGTGGTCATCGACAGAGCGTCGCCATGCACGAGGTTCTGGGAGAGCACGAACGAGGCGGCGCGGTAGAGCTCGTCGCGCTCCTCCAGGCCCAGGTATTCAGCGAAGACCTCCAACATGTTTGCGCGGCACTCGGCGATGTTGTCGTCCAGCAGCTCGATACCATAGGTACACATGAGGCCGAGCAGGGCGTACTGCCGCTTCTCGAAGTCGGACCGACCATACTTCAATTACACCGCCGCAATCTTGCGCCGCAGGATGCGCACCAGGAAGTTGCCGCTGCCGCACGCGGGTTCC
>DAORNP010000024.1:4921-6159 GCA_035441065.1 Flavobacteriales bacterium
AGCGGGAATCGATACGCTCGGTCTCGTCCTTCACCAAGTCCAGCATGGCCTCCACCATCCAGGCTGGGGTGAAGACCTCGCCGTGGTCGGCTACACGTTGTTTGGACTTGATGAGGGTCATTTGTGTCAGCGCGATATCCAAGGCAAGCTATCGCCTTTCATGTCCGGATCCTGCGCGATCAGGAACACCATGTGAATGGTCCCCTCGTAGTGATCCGGGATGGCGTTCATATCGGCGTTGGCGAAAAACATCGTGGACATTGGGGCCTCAAAATAGGAACCGCTTGGCGGATGCCGCGTGAGCGGGCGCAGCGGCAGCTTGCTGCAGGAGCGGCCCATCAAGCTCTAGCGCAGCGATCGCAAGCCCGGTGCGATCACATGCTCAAGCGGTCGGCGCCCCATCGCGCAGCAAGACGAAGAGCGGCTCGTTGAGGTAGAAGTTGGTGCGGCCCACCTTCACCTTGGTGAGCAGGCCCAGGGCCACCAGCTTGTTGAGGTATTTGGTGGCGGTGAGGCGGCTCACGTGCAGGTCGCGCTCGATGAAGGCGATCTTGGTGTAGGGGTGCCGGAACAAGGTGTTGATGAGGTCCTGGCTGTAGATGCGCGGCTCCGCACTGCGGATGCGGTGCTTGGTGCGCTGCATCAACTCCTTGATGGCCTTGATGAGCGCGATGGTGTCGCGTGCGGTGGTGGCCACCGCTTCCAGCATGTAGAGCACCCAGGGTTCCCAGTCGCCGGTGGCGCGCACCTGTTGCAGCATGCGGTAGTAGTCCGCCTTGTGGTGGATGATGTAGCGGCTGAGGTAGAGGACGGGCAGATCGAGCAAGCCGCAGCGCACCAGGTAGAGCACGTTGATGATGCGCCCGGTGCGGCCATTGCCATCATAGAACGGATGGATGGTCTCGAACTGGTGGTGCGCCAAGGCCATTTTCACCAAAGGGTCGGCCTGCACCAGGTCATCCTCGTTGAGGAAGCGCTCCAGGTTGTGCATCAAGGCACGGATCTCCTCGTGGTCCTGAGGCGGCACGAAGACCACCTCACCGGTCTGGTCGTTCTTCAGACTGGTGCCCGGCACCTTGCGCAGGCCGGCCTCGCTGTGCTCCACGATGGCCTGTACCTCCAGCATGAGGCGCACGCCGAGGCCGCCCTGTTCGCGGATGCGCTGGAACCCGTGTTTCAGGGCCGCGGCATAGCGGTGCACTTCCTTGGCCGCCGCCGCAGGGAATTGCTGGGCCAGC
>DAORNP010000024.1:6169-7844 GCA_035441065.1 Flavobacteriales bacterium
GATACACCTCGTCGTGGGTGGTGATGATGTTCTCGATGGCCGAACTGTCCCTGGCCTCCTGGAGCGAGAGCGTGTCCAACAGGATGCGCTCGTTCGGAATGGACGAGGCCACCCCCTTCAATTCGGCCAGGAAGCGGTGCGCCTCGGCGAGTTTGCGCAGCACGGCCGGGGTCTCCATGTTGCGGCCATGGGGCAGGTGGGGCACCTGATTCGGGGATGGCTCGGATGAAGGCATGTGCTTCGCGACGTGCATAGGTACAGCCACAAATCTATACACATCACAGCCATCATGTATACATGTTCGCCATTTTCTATGCATATCCTTAGCGATCTGTATAGACCAAGTGGTGTATCGGTGAAGGCCTGATGGTCGTGCGGGGCGCGGGTTGCGTGAGCGGTCGCCGCAGGCGCAAGGGCTTGCGGGTGATCGGGCGATCAGATGATCAGCTGATGCGTGCGCTTGCCTCGAGCACGATCGCATTTGTGGCCAGTCGGCTTCAAGCCATTGGCTGTTCCCTTCGGGCCAATGCCGATCGGGCGAAGACCCCGGTTCAAGCGCGGGATGGCAGCACGCCGGATAACTGGATCCGACCGTCGCGACGGTTCATGGCTTGGGCAGGGTATTGAAGCGGTCCAGCCAGGCCTTGCCTTTGGGGGTGAGGCGGTAGCGCTGTTGGGGGTGGTTGGGCGGGTCCAAGGTCCGGTCGATCCACCCGGACTGCATGAGCGGTACGAGGTACTGCTTGCGGAAATGGTCGCGGTTGGCGAGTCCCATGGCCTCCTGCAAGGCATCCCGGCTCTGTTCTGCCGCTGAGGCCAATTGGAGCATGCTGGCGACTTGCATGGCAGCTTGCCTGGTGACTTGCATGGTGGGCTGTGCAAGTGCGGTGGCGAGCTCTTCCAACAAGCTGTTCCTCAGGGCGTCAGCTTGCATGGCGCCTTGCATGGTGACGTGCGGTGTGTTCGGCCTGAACAGGGTCTGCTTCACCTGCCCTTGTTCCTGGATGAACCTCGGCGGTGCGAGGCCGGCCTCCTTGGAGCGGGCGATCATGTCCAGCGTTCCAGTGCCCACCTTCTCGATGTAGCGCGCCAGGTACATCGGCTCGGCAATGAGCGGATTGCGTGGAATGGAAGCATGGGGAATGCGCAGGTCGTCCAACGAAAGCTCGATGGGATACGCGCCCGGGTTCCACACTTCCAAGCGGTCCTTGAAGAGCATGACCTGCACGCTGGCATTGCTCGTGTAGTCGCGATGCACCACGGCGTTCACGATCGCTTCGGACACGGCCAGTCGCGGGATCTCGGGTGTGACCGGCACGGCGATGCTCTCCGCGCGCGTACCCACCGCTGCAGCCAACTTGTCCATCACGAAGTGAAGGGCCTGGTCCACCAACTCGAAGACAGTGCCCTTGAAGATCTTGTAGTCGGGCATGGGCTTGGCCACCTCAGTACCGAAGAAGTAGACGCACTTCACCTCGCTGCTGATGAGGCCGATGTGGCGCTGCGGCGCCTTGCCGCCGCAGGGCCGAATAGCACCGCGCGAGCGAGGGCACGCGCCATCCACTTACTTCCTGCCCTTCCCCTTCTTCGCCGGTTTCAGCGCCTGCTTCTGCTCGCTGCTCAGGCGCCGCTTCACCTTCTCCACATCTTCTGCAGCTGGCAGATCCTCAGGCTT
>DAORNP010000024.1:7854-8808 GCA_035441065.1 Flavobacteriales bacterium
CACACCCCGCTTCAGCAGCATGCTGCGCACCTCCCAGTTGTTGTCCGCATGCTCGCGGGTGATGGCACGGTCGCCTTTCAGGTCCTTCTCCTGCACGTTGTGACTGGTGAGCTCGGTGGCGAAGTCCTTGGCCTTGATGGTGAGCGTGGGCAGGAAGTCGGCCAGCGGACGGTTATCGGGCACACCGAGTCGCTTCTTCATCGCCTGGGTGCCGTGCCCGCCGAACAGGGCCCTGTCGCCTTCGTGCCGGATGTTGCCGAAGCTGCGCTCGTCCACGCCGCGCTCGAAGATGAGCCCCGACAATTTGCGTTCGGTCTCCTTCAGCTTCTCGCGCGCCACGATGCGGTCGGCCTCTTTCAGTCGCAGTTCGATGACCTCCTGCTTGCGCGTTTGCACGGCGAAGTAGGTCTGCGCGAAGGCGATCTCGGGCTTGGCCGGGTCGCCGTTCTGGGCGATGAGGTAACAGGCGTAGCGGGTAAGCGCGAAATCCTCGATGGGGCGTTGGGCACCGCTGCCGATGCCGACCATTTTAATGATGCCAGTAAAATGGTCATCGGGCTGAGCGCCAGCGTTCTTGCACGACTCTTGGGCCCGCTCCAGCACTTGCTGGAAGTTCTGCCAACTGGTATAGCCGAAGACCTCTTGCAGGTCCCTGGCGCTCCAGCAGTCCACGCCTTCGATGGTGCCACTGGCCGCCTCGAAGCGCTGCCAGAGTTCGGTGATGAGTTCCTTCTTCATGATCGTGGCCGGACGTGCCAGGTTCTTCGTCGATCCGGAACGTTCAAGATAGGTGACTTGGTGGAATCGTGACGTGTGAAGAGGTGAGCAGTTTTCCACAGGGGATGCGGCTGCGTGAGCGGGCGGAGCGGCAGCTTGCCGATGGACCGGCCCAGCAGCGCACGGAGCGAGGAGACTGCGATCGGAGCAGGCCCCGGAGCCCGATGCGATGCGGGC
>DAORNP010000024.1:8840-9166 GCA_035441065.1 Flavobacteriales bacterium
ATTTGAGGCGGGGACACGCCCACATGCTGATCAGAAGAACGATCGCGCTCCGCGCCATGACCCCCATCACCTCCCGTCACGCTTCCTTTCCGATCTTCGTTCGTCATGGCGCATTGGAAACACCTCTTCACCACCGCACTGTTCTTCGCGTCCGCCGCGCCCATCACCGCACAGGACGCCACCGAGATCGTCCGCCGTGCCGATGCCCATGCCCGCGGCAAGACGAGCCAGGGCGAGATGACGATGACGGTGGTGCGGCCTACCTGGCAACGCGAGATGGGCATGAAGACCTGGAGCCAGGGCAACGACTTCGCGATGGTGCTGAT
>DAORNP010000024.1:9231-16108 GCA_035441065.1 Flavobacteriales bacterium
GGATCCCGAGCGTGGAGCGCACGATCAAGATGCCGCCGAGCATGATGAGCCAGAGCTGGATGGGCACCGATTTCACCAACGACGACCTGGTGCGCGAGAGCAGCATCGTGGAGGACTACACGCACGTGCTGTCCGGCGACACGGTGATCGACGGGCGCGCCTGCCACAAGGTGGTGATGACGCCCAAGCCGCGCGCCGCCGTGGTGTGGGGCAAGGTGCTGCTGTGGATCGACAAGAAGGACTTTTTGATGCTGCGCGCCGAGTACTACGACGAGTACGGCGAGCTGGTGAACACGTTGGTGAGCAGCGAGGTGAAGCTGATGGGCGGCCGCCTGCTGCCGACGCGCACGGAGATGATCCCGGCCGACAAGCCCGGCCACAAGACGGTGATCGTGCAGAAGTCGCTGGTGTTCGACCAGCCGATCACGGAGGGCTTCTTCACGACGCAGAACATCACGCGGGTGAGGTGAGGACCATGACGCTCGACGACCTCGGATACACCGATGCGCTGGAGCGCTTCAGGACCGAACAGGGACTGGAGGGCTACACCGTCGGTCGCGTGGTCGCGGAGCACCGCGAGCGTTACGTGGTGCGGACCATCGACGGCGATGTGGAAGCGGAGATCATCGGCAAGCTGCGCGCCGAGGCCCGTGACCGGATGGACTTCCCGGCCGTGGGCGACTGGGTGGCGCTGCGGGTGCACGAGCCGGGGCATGCCACGATCCATCGGGTGTTCCCGCGTTCATCGGCGATCACCCGGAAAGCGATCGGTGAATACGGCGGCACACAGATCATCGCCACCAACATCGATCATGCCTTCCTGGTGCAGGCCATGGACCGCGACTTCAACATCAACAGGCTGGAGCGCTACCTCACGATCTGCCACGCCAGCGGGGTGCGGCCGATCATCGTGCTCACCAAGACCGACCTGTTCGGAGCGGAGCAGGTGGACGAGCTGAAGGAACAGGTCCGGGCGCGCATCGCACAAGTACCCATCATCGCGCTGAGCAACGTGACCCAGGATGGCTGTGATGCCGTGCGCCAGATCATGGAAAAAGGGAAGACCTATTGCCTGCTCGGTTCTTCCGGCGTGGGTAAGTCGAGCCTGCTCAACAACCTGCTCGGTACGGAGACCCTGCGCACTGGCACCATCAGCGACAGTACGGGCAAAGGCCGGCACATCACCAGCCACCGCGAGCTGTTCGTCCTGGGAACGGGCGGCATCATCATCGACAACCCCGGGATGCGGGAAGTGGGCGTCACCGATGTGGAGGGCGGGCTGGAGCTCACCTTCGATCGCATCGCTGCACTCGCCCAGGACTGCAAATTCTCGGATTGCACGCACACCACGGAGATCGGTTGCGCTGTGCTGGCGGCGTTGCAGCGTGGCGAGGTGGACGAGGCCTCCTATGCGAACTACGAGAAGATGAAGAACGAGGCCGCGTTCTTCCGATCGACCCTCGCCGAGCGCCGGAAGAAGGACAAGGAATTCGGGAAGATGGTGAAGCGCTACAAGAAGGACCTGGGCAAGATGTGATCCGCAACGACCGAACGACCATCCATGATCGGCAAGCTCATCTGGCGGAACCTCTGGCGCAACAAGCGGCGCACGCTGATCACCACGTCGTCGGTGACCTTCGCCGTGGTGCTGGCGGTGGTGACGCAGGCGCTGGTGAAGGGCACCTTCGGCAACCTGATCGACAGTGTGGTGGGCGGCTACAGCGGCCACGTGCAGGTGCACGCCACGGGCTACTGGGACGAGCCCTCCTTGGAGCTGCTGATGAGCGACGACGATGCGCTGCGCGCCACGCTGCAGGCCATCCCCGGCGTCACTGCGGTGGTGCCGCGCCTGGAGACCTTCATGCTGGTGAGCGCCGACACGCTGACGCGGGGCGCGCTGGTGATGGGCGTGGACGGCGCGCTGGAGCAGCACCTGATGAAGCTCGACGACCGCATCGTGCGCGGCGCTCCGGTGCGCAACGGTGACCACGGAGTGGTGCTGGCCGAAGGATTGGCACACCGGCTGGCGGTGGACGTCCACGATACCATCGTGCTGCTGGGCCAGGGCTACCACGGGAGCATGGCGGCCGGCAAGTACCCGGTGCGCGGCATCGCACGCTTCGGCGCACCGCAACTGAACGATGGCCTCGTGTACCTACCACTGGCCACCGCGCAGGAACTGCTTTCCACGCCGGACATGGTGACCACCTGGGCCTTCGCCCTGGACGATCCCAAGGCGATGGAAGCCGTGCAAGCGGCAGTGGCATCCACCATAGGCGCGGACCGCAGCACCATGACCTGGAAGCAGATGATGCCGGAGGTGGACAGCCACATCCGCAGCGACCAGGCCAGCACGGGCATCATCATCGGCGTGCTCTACCTGGTGGTGGCCTTCGGCATCTTCGGCACCATCCTGATGATGCTGCACGAACGCACCTACGAGTTCGGGATGCTGCTCGCCGTGGGCATGGGGCGTCGCCTGCTCGCGTTGGTCATCGTGATCGAATCGGTGCTGCTCTCGCTCTTCGGCGCGCTCATGGGCGTGCTGCTCGCCTGGCCGCTGGTGTGGCTGATGCAGGAGCGGCCCATCCGTCTCACGGGCGCCATGGCCGAGGTGTACGCCGACTACGGCTTCGCGCCCATCATGCCCGCCGTGCTCGATCCGCGCATCTTCCTCGACCAGACGCTGGTGGTGCTGGCGATCGCGCTGGTGCTCGCGATCTATCCGCTGCGGCACGTGTTGAAGCTGCTACCCCTGACCGCCATGAATCGCTGATGCTGATGCGGCTCGCCTGGCGCAACGTGTGGCGCCACCCCGGACGCAGCGGCATCATCATCGGTGCCGTGGCCATCGGCCTCTTCGCCTCGCTCTTCCTCATGGCTTTCTACCAAGGCATGATCGAGCAGCGCATCGACAGCGTGGTGCGGCACGAGACCTCGCACATCCAGCTGCACCATCCGGACTACATCGCCGACCAGGACATCAACTTCCGCATCGCCGATGCCGACAGCCTGGTGCGCGCCCTTGCCGAGCTGCCGCACGTGGTGAGCGTAGCGCCGCGCGTAGGCGTTCCCGGCATGATCCAGTCGCCCACCAGCAGCACGGGCCTGCGCATCAACGGCGTGGACCCGGAGCTGGAGGACAACACCACGGGCCTCAAGGGCTTCGTGAAGGAGGGCGAATGGTTCAGCCCGGAGCGGCGGCACGGCATCCTCATCAGCGCCAAGGTGGCCCGCCAACTGAACGTGCAATTGCGCGGCAAGGTGGTGCTGATGGCGCAGGGCCCGAGCGGCGAGATCGCCAGCGGCGCCTTCCGCGTGATCGGTATCTACGGCACCATCAACGGTCCGCGCGACGATGCCAACGCCTACATCACCCGCGAAGATGCCGCCGAGATGCTGGGCCTGGGCGATGAGGTGCACGAGGTCGCGATCCTGCTCGACCACAGCGATGCGGTCGATGCCACGGTGGCTCAGTTGCGAACGACGATGCCTGGCGTGCTGGTGCGCGGCTGGACCGAGCTGAGTCCCGAGATGCAGATACTGATCGGCACCTTCGACCAGATGATGTTCATCATGCTCGGCATCATCTTCATCGCGCTGGCCTTCGGGCTGGTGAACACCATGCTGATGGCGGTGCTGGAGCGCACACGCGAGATCGGGATGCTGATGGCCGTGGGCATGGGCCGTGCGCGGATCTTCGGCATGGTGGTGCTGGAAACGATGCTCGTGGTGCTCGCCGGCGTACCCGTGGGCGGCGCGCTCTCGGCAGCGGCGATCGGCTGGGGCGCGGCGAAGGGCATCAACCTGACCGCCTGGGGGGAGACCGCCACGCAGTTCGGCTACGACCCGAACGTGATCCTGGCCATCAAGCCCTACCATGTGGGGGTGGTCCTCGCCATGGTGGTGGCCATCTCGCTGCTTTCGGCGATCTACCCCGCCATCAAAGCCCTGAAGTTGAACGCCGCTGAAGCCATCCGGAAATGAAGCACGACCCCGCGCGCCATACGGCCCAGACGCACGACCCCAACGTGGTGATCGACGCCCACGAGCTGGTGAAGACCTACGACGCGGACAAGATCCCCGTGCATGCGGTGAACGGCGTGCACCTGCACATCGAGCGCGGCGAGTTCGTGGCGCTGCGCGGTCCCAGCGGAAGCGGCAAGACCACCGTGCTGAACATGATCGGCGGGCTGGACCGTCCCACCAGCGGCCACGTGTCGGTGAACGGCGTGGATATCGGCAAGCTCACCGACAACCAACTGATCGACTTCCGCCTGCGCCACATCGGCTTCGTGTTCCAGAGCTACAACCTAATCCCGGTGTTCACCGCGCGGGAGAACATCGAGTTCACCATGCTGCTGCAAGGTCGTCCGCGAACGGAGATCGATGCGCGCGTGGACGAGCTCCTGCGTGAAACAGGCCTCACCGACAAGGCCGACAAGCGTCCGAACGAGCTCAGCGGCGGTCAGCAACAGCGCGTGGCCGTGGCGCGGGCCCTCGCCCCCAAGCCGCAATTCGTGCTGGCCGACGAACCCACCGCCAACCTCGATTCGGTGGCCGCCTTCAAGCTGCTGGACACCATGGCGAAGCTCAACGCCGAGGAGCACATCACCTTCCTCTTCAGCACCCACGACCAGCGCGTGATCGAGCGGGCGCGCAGGGTGATCACCTTGGAGGACGGGAAGGTGGTGGATGATAAAGTGCAGTAGGATGATGGCCGCAGAGACGCAGAGGCGCGGAGAATACAAAGGACTTCCTCTTCGAGCTCCGCGCATTCTCCGGTTGACTGCATTCCACATCACGCTTCGTTCGCTCTGCGTCTCTGCGTCTCTGCAGCTATTTGCAATCCATATCACGCTTCGTTCGCTCTGCGCCTCTGCGTCTCTGCGGCTAATTGCATTTCTGCTCGCGCTTCGTTCGCTCTGCGCCTCTGCGCCTCTGCGGATAATTGCAATCCATGTCGCGCTTCGTTCGCTCTGCGTCTCTGCGCCTCTGCGGCTAATTGCAATCCATGTCTCGCTTGGTTCGCTCTGCGCCTCTGCGTCTCTGCGGCCCATTGCAATCCATGTCGCGCTTCGTTCACCCTGCGCCTCTGCGTCCCTGCGGCCTATTGCATTACAACTCGCGCTTCGTTCGCTCTGCGTCTCTGCGCCTCTGCGGCCTATTGCATTACAACTCGCGCTACGTTCGCTCTGCGTCTCTGCGCCTCTGCGGCTAATTGCATTCCTGCTGTTCTCTTCCTCTGCAAACGCCCAGGACACCACATCCTTCAAGCCCACCCTCACCGTCGGCGGCTACCTGAAGTACCTGCACAGCGCGAGCTGGGTGAACGCCATCGACCAGCTCACCACCAACGAGCTGATCCACCACCGCCTGAACCTCAGCAGCGACATCGCACCACATACCACCCTTCGCGTCGGCATGCGCAACCGCTTCTTCTACGGCGAGGCCGTGAAGCTGCAGCCGGAGTTCGGCACCATCGTGGACACCGACACCGGCCGCGTGCGCATGAGCATCCTGTGGGTGGACGAACCCGGCGCGGTGCTGCTCACCACCTTCGACCGCGCCATGGTGCGCTACGCCCGCGACAAGTGGGAGGCGCACATCGGCCGCCAGCGCATCAACTGGGGCATCAACAACGTGTGGAACCCCAACGACCTCTTCAACGCCTTCAACTTTTTGGACTTCGACTACGAGGAACGCCCCGGCAGCGATGCGGTGCGCGTGGTGCTGAACCCCGCGGTGGACCACACGGTGGAAGCGGCCTACGCGCTCGGCAAGGGTCCGGATGATCACATCGCGGCGGCGTTGTACAAATTCAACCGGAAGCGCTTCGACTACCAGGTGCTCGCGGGCTTGTACAAGACCGACCTCGTGCTGGGCGGCGGGTGGGCGGGCCACATCCGCGATGCGGGCTTCAAGGGCGAGGCCTCGTGGTTCGTGCCGAAGGACAAGCCGATGGACAGCACCAGCGTGTTCACCGCCTCCCTTATGGCCGACCACACCTTCGGCAACGAGTGGTACGTCTCCGCCAGCTACCTGTACAACTCGCTCGGCAATACGGTTCGCGACTTCCGCAACCCGCTGCTGAGCCTGCCGCTCTCCGCCAAGCAACTGCTCCCCTTCGAGCACACCTT
Source organism: Flavobacteriales bacterium (assembly GCA_035441065.1). GTDB lineage: Bacteria > Bacteroidota > Bacteroidia > Flavobacteriales_F > PHOS-HE28 > PHOS-HE28. The sequence goes on from DAORNP010000024.1 coordinate 15,372, forward strand.
CTACGCCGGCTTCAACAAGGCCTTCTCGCCCATCACGGGGCTGAACGTCTCCTTCCTCTACAGCCCCTACAACAACACCGTCGTCTTCTTCCCCGCCTTCACGTGGAACGTGGCCACCGGCTTCGATCTGGACATCACGGCACAGTCGTTCCTGAACGATGATGGGGATGCGTGGCGGACACAGGGGAATGCAGTGTACTTGAGGATTCGATGGAGTTATTGACCACGGCACAGGAGCGCCGACAACATGCCTGCTCATGTTGCTAACGGCCCTATTTTGTACGCCCTGTCGAACCCTAACGCCACCAACATGTACATCCCCAAGTGGCTCCTCGCCATCCTCCTTCTCGTCCTCGGATCACTTTCGATCTGGTGCCTCCTCATGCTCACGGGTCGCAATCCATTGCCGTTCCCGGACAACGGCTCACGCATCTTCAGCACGCCTTCCGCCGAGGCCAAGAGCGCCATCGTGGACCTGCTCGCCAGGCATGGCGTGAAGGAGCGCTTTCAGGCGAATTCGGAGAACGTCCAGCGCTCCATCATGTGGGACGGCACCATCATCAACCAGCCCACGCCGGAGTCGCTCGCCAAGCTGGACCAGGCACAGGCCTGCATCGGCCTGGTGGCCGATGACCCGACCGCGAGCGCCCATGAAGCGGCGAAATTCCTGCAGGACCGGGGCTTCGAGGCGCGGGTGGTGCTGGACATCGAACCCGACCTGCCCATCGCCTTCGTGG
>DAORNP010000024.1:16190-22126 GCA_035441065.1 Flavobacteriales bacterium
GGCGGAAATGGCACAGGTCGTCCTGCCCGCTGAGCTAGCAGAGGCAACAGGGGGCCAACAGAGTCGACATTGACCGCACCGTGCGGTCGTTCGTGAACGATCACGGGAATGTGCGGCGGACGCAGGGGAATGCGGTGTGCGTGAGGACCCGGTGGAGCTACAGAGCGTGGCTCAATGCTCTTCGCCCTCCTCGGCCTCGGTGCCCATGCCACCACCACCTTCACTTCCCAGGTTCGCATTGAACCAGGCCACGAGCTTTTGCTTGTCGGCATCGCTCATGCGGCCGTGTCCATGCATCAGGCGGTAGTAACCTGGGGGCATCTCGCCATCTTGGAGCACCTTGCCCGCTTCACCGGCGTGCTTGTCGGTGGCGTACGTGTCCCACAGGCTGAAGTTGAGGTGCTCGCGGCCTTCGTTGATGTGGTCCTGCATGATGTAGTTGACAGGCGTGATGGCCGCGTACCATGGATACGTGGTGGTGTAGCTATGGCAGTCGTAGCAGGCGCCAACCACCAGCTGGCGCACCTCAGGCGGGGCGCCGGTCATGGTCAGCATGTCCTTCGTAGGGTCGATGGCGGGCACCGTGCGGTCGGGACGGATGAACTGGGCCACCACGAAGGCCGCCAGCAGGACGAGGAGGATGCGCTTCAGCATGCGGTGCGATTCATATGGCGACTGAACGGAGCGCCATTCCCTGCAAAGATGCGTGAACCTGTGCATCCGCCTTATGATCAACATCAGGAAGGCGGCCCCTCATGAAGCCGTCCTAGGCCGAACGGTATGCCACCTCATGATAGGTCTTCACATGCCTGCCCAAGAACACCCGCGCGTAGATGCGGATGAGCGCGAGACCGTTGAGCACGAAGCTGAAGGCCACCAGGCCCGCCAGCAGCAATTGGTCGTGATGGATGTGCGAGAAGATGAGGTCCTCGCCGAGGAAGGTGGGCGTGATGGGGAAGCCCGCCAGGCCGAGGCAGGCGAGCAGGAAGACGAAGGCCAGGCGGGGGTGCTCGAACGAATGGCCATGGAACCGACCGAGGTCCACGATGCGCTCGGTGCGGCGCAGGCGATTGATGGCGGCCACAGCGAGCACGCCGCAGAGCACCACTCCGCTGAGATAGATGAGGGTATGGCCGAGATCGAAGTGGCCATTGAACGAGATCGCCAACGCCACCCAGAAATGGCCCATGATGACCATGGTGAGCGCGCGACGCACATGCTTGCGCTCTGTGAATGCCCGCAGCACAAGCACCATGCTCAGCAGCGCCATCACCGCAGGGAGGGCGTGGCGCAGGTCCTCATGCATGCGATCGACCTGCCACAGTGCCACAATACCGGCGATGTATAGCGGCAGCAGGATGGAGATGGAGCGATTGATGTTGAGCGCATCAAGGTTTCGCCCGAGCCGCTTCATCGGGTTCCACAAACGACGATACATGAAGGTATCCAGGTCCCATTCACGCAGGCAGAGCATGTACAAGGTGTACTCCAACCGTTTGGGCAGGGTATCCTCGAAGGTGCGCTCACGCGGCGTGAAATGGTAGAACTGCTCGCGGATGAGATAAGTGACCACCGAAGGCGACACCAACAACTGATAGGTGCGCAGGAAGGCATTACCCATGAAGTGGATGAGCGCGATCAACTCCAGTCCGAGCGCTACTTCGATGAAGATGAGGCCGATCTGCGCGATGGAGCTGTAGGCGATCTGCGCCTTCACGCTCGATTGCACGCGCGCTGTGCCCGCAGCCATCAGGCTGGTGGCCAGGCCCAGCACCCCGATGAGCACACGCACGCTGAATTGGTGCTCCCAGAACGGGAAGGTGCGCAGCAGCAGGAACACCCCGATGTGCACCGAGAGCGACCCGTAGAAAATGGCGCTGCTGGGCGTTGGGCCTTCCATGGCCCGCGGCAGCCATGAGCTGAATGGCAGCTGCGCGCTCTTCGCCGCTGCGGCGAGCAGCACGGCCAGTGAGATGAAGATCCCCACCAGTGAGTGATCCGCCAGCTGGTCGTGCACAAGCACATAATTGTGCAGCTTGTGGAAGGTGATGTTCTCGTGCCAGAGATGATGGCTCATCCACATGGCGAGCAGCAGACCCACGTCGCCCACGCGATAGATGGAGAAGACCTTCACGCTGTTCTTCACGGGCAGGTAGCGATCGCGGTAGAAGCCGATGAGCAGGAACGACGATAGCCCGAGCATCTCCCAGCCCAGGAATAGCGTCTCGAAGTTGCCGGCCAATACAGTTAGCGAGTAGCCCGTGAAAAAGAAAAGGATGGTGTTGAAGAAGCGCTTGTAGCCTTCTTCACGGTGCAGGTAGTAGCGACTGTACACCGTGATCAGGAAAGTGAGGATGGCGCCCATGAATAGGTACACCGCCGTAACGTGATCGAAGTAGAGGTCGATGAAGAACTCATAGCCCTTGGACTGATAGACGGTGAGCTCCTTCACATTGATGGCATCGAAGCCCTCCAGCGCCCAAGCGATGATGTAGCCCGTGACAAGCACCACTTGTGCAGCTGCTGTGAGGTAGGCCACGCGAGAAAGGGCCATCTCTGCACGGCGCTTGATCACAAGGCTCGCCAAGAAGCCCGCTGCCGGGATCAGGACGAAAAGCGGGAGCACGAGGTTCATCATGCCTCAATCAGCGTAAGGGGGGCATTGTCCTCGATGCGCTCGACGATGGGCAGCACATCAACAGCCACCGGCATCTCATTGGTCAACGGTTCGAAAGGCCGGAAGGCACCGCCCACGAAGCGATGCATGGTACGCCGCCTCGGATGGATGGCCACCAGTTGCACCCAATCGTTGGCGAACCACTCGTAGGTGGCGGCCACTTTCCTGATCGTTCGCAGCACCACGTCGGGGTCCTGCTCCACCACCACCAGCAGCCTCAGCGGGTCATGCACTTCGATCATCTGGCTGGGCAAGCCGGGACGCAGATCGCCCTCGATGCCATTGGCCACGCCGATGAGGCCCATCACGTTGTGCGGCAGTTTCGTGCCTGCGCCGAGCTTCTGATTATCCACACGGGAGAAGTAGTACTCGAGATTGATGCCGCCGCACACCGGTGCCACCGCATTCAGGATGCCGAGCAGGCGTTCGCCCTCAGGATCGATCTCGGGATCGTAGGAATTGAGGAATGCACGGCGATCCATGAAGAGGCCGCGCGTCAAGGACCGGCGCCCAACGATCGCCGCGGCGTTGGTGGCGTGATTCAGCTCCGGGCGCGGCTCGAACAGCGAGACGCTCCTGCGGCGCACGCGTTCATGCACAGTCTCGCCAGGCTGGGTGCTATCGATGCTGATGAAACGGCGCGAGCGCTCCTTTGCGTTGCGCTCCAACGCTCCGGTGAAGGTGCGCTTGTTGCGCTCGTGCGCATGCACCTGTTCCCCGGCAAGCAACGCCTCATCATAGAAGACGATTTCGTCGCGCGTGGTGTCGTGAAGCGCACCGAGGAAACGTGAGGTGTATGGGATGTCGATGCCGCGCTCGCGCAAGGCATTGCGCACTTCCGGATGGTTCGCCATCTGGGAGAACACCCGAGCGTTCACTGACCCGGGACGGCCGCTGCATGCACCGCAATCATATGCGGCATAATGCGGGTTGTTCACGCTGCTGGCACCATGGCCCACCACGTACACCACGGGCGCGAAGCCCTTCACCAGCCCGATGCTGCGCAAGGTGTTCTCCACACGCGCCACCATCTCGTCCACGGTGAAGCCCACTTGCAGGCCATCCTCGAACACGCCGCAATGCTGCACGGTGAGCGATGCGAATGCATCCATGTGCTGGAACGAATCGCTGGTGCCAGGCGTGCTGCTGGGCCGGAAGATGCTCACGAAGAGCTTGAGGGCGGACCAGAAACCCAGCGTATGCGTGATGAGCCAGCCAGCGATCAGGCCATGCGTGTGGCGGGTGAAGTGGACCTCGCGCGCGAACTTGTGGCGCTTGTCCACCTCCTTGATCATGTGCTTGGGCTGCACCGGAGCGGGTGCCACCTTGGTATGGAACTTCCCATGCTCGGGCTTGTAATGGAACTCCACGCCGAAGAAGCCCGCCGTTCCATACGTGTCGAAGCCGTGATTAAGGTGCTCGAGATGGCGGCGCAACGAGCACTCGCGATCATCGATGCAGAAGATGCCCTGTGCGCTCGGGTGCTCGGGTTTCGGCGCGCCGGACGACATCTGGATGCCTGCTAGCAATTCATCGTACCAGCTCCACTCGAAGGCCTCCTGCCAAAGCGCCTGCGCCTCATCCAGGTCGAGCCGTGGCACGGGGTCGAACAGCGGCCTTGGCTTGTGGCGCATCCCTTCGGCCAGCGGCAGCCACCCTTTGGGGAATTGCCGTTCGAGCGCGTCCACCTCCAGCAGCAGCTCGAAGATGATCAGCTCCTTCAGGGAGATCCGGCGCTGATCGAGCAAGGCGCCAGGCTGATCCTCGATCACGCTCACGAGCCCGCTCCAACCGCTATGGGCGAATTGCTGATCGAAGAGGTAATCAGCGAAGAGCGCTTCGTCGCCCACGAGGATGCCGAGCAGCTGCGGGATGCTGGTGCTTTCATCCAAGAGCAGTTCCGTGGCGCGCTTTCCGCGCAGCAGGCCGCTCCAGGCGTGACGCTGCAGCTCGCGCACGCTGGCCAGGAAACCCTTATCCCAGACCGGGAATCGCCATATCGCAATGCCTTGGTCGAGGTAGCTGTTCAGGACACGGAAGAGCAGGGTGTGGGTGATGGCATCGAGGTCGATGCGGCGGTCGCGTTTCCAATGCGCGCGCAGGGAGCCGATGCGCGGCACCGAACTATGATTGTACGGCTTCTCCAGCAGCCGCTGCTTCCAAGCGTGGAGCTTATCGATGCCATGGTGCCCGGCGATCACGCGATCGAGCACAGCGGGCTTGATGCGCCCCTCCCTGAAGAGCTTCCTGTACTCGTTCACCGTGAGGTACACCTTGTACCCGAAGATGCTCGAGGCCTTCACCAGCGCCTCATGGAATCGTTCATGCTGGAAGGCGTGCAGCGTATTGTGATGGATGAAATCCTTGAGCGGGGCCTGGGCGGGCAGGTAGTGCTTCAGGTCGTGGAGCACAGCATGCTCGTCGAACACGCTGCTCGTCCGCTGTTCATTCAAGGTCTCCATGCGCACCATCAGCGCCGCAAAGGTGCAGATGCGCCAAGGGCCGGTTATGAGAAGGGGATTAAAGCCCCTTGGCCAATGCGTCCAGCCGTACCACGGCTACAGTGCCCTTGCCCTCCACAGCGCTCAATTCCAAGCGGCCATTGTGCACCTGCATGATCCGATCAACCAAGGCCAGGCCGATCCCATGGCCATCGAGCGGAGCCGCATCATTCGCGCGATAGAAGAGCTCGCGTACCCGGGCCAATGCATCGGGCGCCATGCCCTTTCCGTGATCGGTGACGATGGCCATCACCTCTTGGCCCTGCACGCCAACGCGCAGCTCCACGCGATCGCCGCCGTATTTGACGGCGTTGGTGAGCAGGTTGTACAGTGCTGCGGTGAGCAGCACGGCATTGCCGCGCACCAAGGGCTCGCGCCCCTCAGGGTCGGGGTCCATGGCGAAACGCACGGGCCGATCCGGATAACGCGACCGGCAGCGCTCCAAGGCCCGCTCCGCCACTTCATCGAGTCGCACCTCGGCGAAGGGGATGCGTTCCGCGGCACCGCGCGTTTGGGCCAGCCACAGCAGCTGCTCCAGCAGGTCCTGCATCACGATGGCCTGCTCATCGATGCCGCTCAGGCGCCTGGTCAGCTCTTCGGCGCCTGCGGCGAGCTGCTTCGCCTGATGCGCTTCACCGCGCAGGATGGTGAGCGGCGTGCGCAGCTCGTGGCTCGCATTGGCAATGAAGGAGCGCTGCACGCTGAAGGCCGCGTCGATGCGCGCGAGCAGCTCATTGAGCACAATGGTCAATTCGGCC
>DAORNP010000024.1:22228-22444 GCA_035441065.1 Flavobacteriales bacterium
AGGTGGCGTAGAGCCACGCGATCCCCGCCGTGAGCAAAAGCGCCATCAGGCCGGTGATCAACATGGAACGACGCAGCTCGCGCAGCGATTCGTGCCCCGTGTCGTCGATTGCAGAGGCCATGGTGTACAGGATGCCCGCCGGCCTGGTCTCGGGCCGATCGACCACCACGAATTGCCGAGCGCCCTGGGTGATGCGCGCACGGCCCTTCCGCGAGG
>DAORNP010000024.1:22462-30838 GCA_035441065.1 Flavobacteriales bacterium
CTCGAAGAGCACATGTCCATCGGTGCCGATCACGACGATGCTCTCTTCAGGCAGCGCATCGCGCAGCGCCTGGGCGAGATGCTCGGCCTCGCTCACGGTCATGCTGCGCGATTCCTCGATGAGGCGCTCCACGAGCACCGCGCGATCCTCCAAGCGGTCGAAGAACTCATCTTCGCGCAGATGCTCCGCGTGGGCATGCACCAGCACGCCGAAGAAGGCCAGCAGCGCGCCAACCAGCACGGTGAATACGAAGGCCATGCGCGATCGGAAGCTCATGGCTGATCGTCGTGCAAGATGTAGCCCCGGCCAGTCACGGTGTGGATGAGCGGGCGGCCGAAGGGCTTATCCACCTTACGCCGCAGCATGTTGATGTACACGTCAACGACGTTCGACTCGGTCTCGAAGCCGGTATCCCACACGTGCTCAAGGATCTCGTCCCGATGGCACACCTTGCCTTTGCGCGAGATGAGGTGGTGCAGGAGCGCGTACTCGCGCGCCGTGAGCCGTATCTCCTGATCAGCACGTGCCACGCGCTTGGCGTCATCGTCCATGACCAGATCGCCGCAAATGAGGAGCTTGTCCGTTCCACGGCCTTGCGCACGGCGCACCAGCGCGTTCACGCGGGCCAGCAGCACAGCGATGTCAAATGGCTTGGCGAGGTAATCATCGGCCCCGGCGCCCAAGCCCTTCACCTGCTCCTCTACGCCATCGAGCGCGGTGAGCATGAGGATCGGCACATGCGGATCCTTCTCTCGGATGGACCTGCACACCTCGATGCCATTGCGCTTCGGCAGCATCCAATCCAGCAGGATGATGGCATAGCGGTGCTCTTGCGCATGCTTGATGCCCTCGATCCCATCGATGGCATGATCCACGGTGAAGCCCTTCTTCTCCAATTCAGCGGTGATGAATGCCGCCACCTTGGGTTCATCCTCGACGATGAGCGCTCGCATGACTGTTGCGGGCGAAAGGTAGAAGCGCGCGATGGCGCAGGCCCGTCGCATCCTGAACAAGCGCTTTAATCCTTCTCTCATAACGACCCTTCGCCACGGCTGGAATTTTGGCCCCGCGCAGAAGCGTCGAAGCGCGCACGCATGAGCAACTTGAAGCTTCCACTCACCGGCCTCGCTGGCCTGAAGGAGAACTGGCGGAAGGACCTCGTCTCCGGATTCATCGTCTTCCTCATAGCCCTGCCCTTGTGCCTGGGCATCTCGCTGGCATCGGGCGTTCCGCCCATGGCCGGCCTGATCACCGCAATCATCGGCGGGCTCTTCGTCTCACGCATCAACGGCAGTCATGTCACGATCAACGGCCCTGCCGCCGGCCTCATCGTCGTGATTGTTGGCGCGGTGGAGAGCCTTGGCGGCGGCGACCCCATGGCGGGCTACCGCAGCATGCTGGCCGCCGTGGTGGTGAGCGGCGTGCTGCTCTTCCTACTCGGTCGCATGAAAGCTGGCCGTTTGGGCGACTTCTTCCCGAGCAGCGCGGTGCACGGCATGCTGGCCGCCATCGGTGTCATCATCTTCAGCAAGCAGGCGCATGTGGCGCTGGGCGTGAAGCCCGAAGGCAAGGACCCCTTGGAACTCCTGGCTGAGATCCCGCACAGCATCGCGCACATGAATCCCGAGGTCGCCATCATCGGACTGGCCAGCCTGCTGATCATGTTCATGCTGCCTGTGATCAAGAACAGGTGGGTGAAGATGATCCCCGCGCCCATGGTGGTGGTGCTCGTTGGGATCGCGCTCGGGCACTGGTTCGATCTGGAGCATGAGCACAAGTACCTCTTCCTCGACGGGCATGAGTACAGCATCGGTCCGAAGTTCCTGGTGACCCTGCCTGAGAACCTCGCCGATGGCTTCGTGTTCCCGGACTGGAGCAAGGCGCTCACGCTCCCCTTCGTTATCGCGGTGGTGAGCATCACGCTGGTGCAGGGCATCGAATCGCTGCTGAGCGCGAAGGCCGTGGATAAGCTGGACCCTTGGAAGCGCGAGAGCGACCTGAACAAGGACCTGAGCGCTGTGGGCGCAGGCAGCGCGCTGGCGGGACTCATCGGCGGATTGCCCATGATCGCGGAGATCGTCCGCAGCAGCGCCAATGTGAACAATGGCGGCCGTACGGGCTGGGCCAACTTCTTCCATGGCGCCTTCCTGCTCATCTTCATCGCTGCCTTCCCCACCCTCATCCATAGCATCCCGCTCGCCGCATTGGGCGCCATCCTCATGTACACCGGTTACCGCCTGGCGTCGCCGCAGCACTTCAAGCACACGCTGCAGATCGGGCGCGAGCAGCTCAGCATCTTCGTCACCACGCTCATCGTCACGCTCGCCAGCGACCTCATCATCGGGGTGTTCAGCGGCATCCTGCTCAAGATCATCATGCACCTCATGCGCGGCGCTTCCTTTCGCTCCCTCTTCAAGCCCAACCTGCACCTGCGGTACGACCACCTGAGCGACCGTTTCGTGCTGGAGGTGCATGATGCGGCCATCTTCTCCAATTATCTTGGGATGAAGAAGAAGCTCGATTCGATCCCGCCGCAGGCACATGTGCGCGTGGACTTCGACAAGGCCACGCTCGTCGATCACACCGTGATGGAGCACGTGCATGCCTACAAGGAGAAGTATGAACGCGCTGGTGGCCGCTTCGAGATCACCGAGATGGGCCATCTTGCGCCGCGATCGCGGCACCCGCACGCTGCGCGCCGTAAACCGAAGAAGGCCGTTATGCACGCTTGATCAGATGCGCACGCGATTCATCGCTCTCCTGCTCCTCGCCTCATCGCTGCCCGTTTCCGCGCAGCGCATCACCGACCCCAACGCGAATCTCTGGGTCTCACATTGGGGCGATCAGCGCCTCAGCGATCGCTGGAGCCTCCACACCGAAGGGCATTGGCGGCGCGCCAACCTCGGCAAGGACTGGCAACAGCTGCTCCTCCGCCCGGCGATCAACTTCCACCTGAACGAACAGCTGCTGCTCACGCAGGGCTACAGCTACTACTTCAACTACGCCTACGGCGATCACCCGGCCAGGTACCAGAACTGGGAGCATCACCTCTATCAGCAGCTTCAGATCAGCAACCACGGCATTGGCCGTGCGCGTTTGCAGCACCGCTTCCGCATGGAGGAACGCTTCCTCGCGCGCATGAAGGCCGCTGCGGACAGCCCGGGCGATGCTGTTCTCGACGGCTACCGCTACCAGAGCCGCTTCCGGTACCGCGTCTGGGTCACGATTCCCCTGGGGCACGAGCACGTCGAGCCCGGCGTGTTCAGCGCGCAGTTCTACGACGAGGTCTTCCTCAGCTTCGGCGACAGCCAGCTATTGGACTACATCCAGCAGAACCGCATCTCGGCGATGCTCGGCTACCAAGTGAGCAAGCCCGTGAGCATCCTGGCCGGCTACCTGTACCAGACCATCCAGAAACCCGGCGGGGCCATGGGCGCAGACCTCATCGAGCTGAACAGCACCGTGCACCTCGCCTTGGTGTGCAACCTGGACCTGCGCAAGCCGAAGACGTCCCCGCAGTGAATGCGAAGGCGCCCCCCCTTCCGGAAGGACGCCCCGCTGCTTCCTTGCAGGTTTAGAGCAAGGTCGAAGGGCACACGTACTCCGTGCGCTCCACATCGGTCTGCTTGATGGCGCTGAAGCCGCCTTCCACATCCACGAAGTTGTCCCAGCCGCGCTGCTTCAGGATGCTCGCCGCGATCATGCTGCGGTAGCCGCCCGCGCAGTGCACGATGAAGGGCTTGTCCTTCGGGAATTGAGCCAGGTGCTGGTTGATCTGGTTCAGCGGCACATTGATGGCGTCGATGACATGCTCACTGTCGAACTCGGTCTTCTTGCGCACATCGATGATGATCGCCTTGCTCGCATAGCGCTTCGCGAACTCCTTCGCATCGATTCGATCCACGGTGTCCACTTCCTTACCGGCGGCCTTCCACGCTGCGAAGCCGCCCTTGAGGTAGCCGACGGTGTTGTCGTAGCCCACGCGGCTCAAGCGGATGATGCTCTCCTCTTCCTTGCCTTCCTCGGTCACCAGCAGAATGGCCTGCTTGATGTCCGTGATCATCTCGCCCACCCACATCGCGAAGTTGCTGTCGAGCCCGATGTTGATGCTGTTCGGTATGAAGCCCTTGGCGAAATCACCGGCAGGGCGCGTATCGAGCACCAGCGGACGCTCTTCATTAGCGACCACCTCGAACTCGGCAGGCGTGTAAGCCCGGTTGCCGCGTTCCATGATCGTATCCAGGCTCTCGTAGCCCTGGATGTTCATCAGCACGTTCTTGGGGAAGTAGCCGGGAGGAGTGGTGAGGCCCGTGAGCAGCTCCTTCTTGAATTCCTCCTTCGTCATGTCGGGACGCAGCGCGTAGTTGGTGCGCTTCTGATTGCCGAGCGTGTCGGTGGTCTCCTTGCTCATGTTCTTGCCGCACGCGCTGCCGGCACCGTGGTTCGGGTACACGATGAGCTCATCGCTCAAGGGCATGATCTTGTTGCGCAGCGAATCGTAGAGATAACCGGCGAGCTTGTCCTCGGTGAGATCCGCGATCACATGCTGCGCGAGATCAGGGCGGCCCACATCGCCGATGAAGAGCGTATCGCCCGTGATGATGCCATGCTCCTTGCCTTCTTCATCGATCACCAGGTAGGTGGTGCTCTCCATGGTGTGGCCGGGCGTGTGAATCGCCTTCACTTTGGCCTTGCCCACGTTGAACACTTCCCCGTCGGTGGCCACATGCGCCGTGAAGCCGGGCTTCGCCGTCGGGCCATACACAATGGTGGCGCCAGTCTTCTTTGCCAAATCAAGATGGCCACTGACGAAATCGGCGTGGAAGTGCGTCTCGAAGACGTATTTCACCTTGGCGCCATCTGCTGAAGCGCGGTCGATGTAGGGCTGCACCTCACGCAGGGGGTCGAAAATGGCTGCCTCGCCATTGCTTTCGAGGTAGTAGGCCGCATGGGCGATGCATCCGGTGTAGATCTGCTGGAGTTTCATCGGCTTCTGATGGTTGAAGGTTGAACGACTGCAGGCTGCTGCACCACAAAAGTTCCCTCACCAGGAGGCCATGCGCTTGACAATCGTCAGCCCGATCGCGCTATGGTGACTTGTATCACCGGCCTGAAAGCCAAAAGCCCGGCTTCGGAACTACCGGGCCGGGCTTTTTAAGCGGATGGTGCTACTGGTTCGGTGTGGCGGCGGGAGCCTCCTCCGTCTTGGTATCGTGGTGATCGTGGGCCTCGGCCTTGTCGTGGCAGCTGGCCTTGCTGGCCTTGCCGGCGCAACAAGCAGCCTTTGGTGCTCCTTCCATCATGGTTTCTCCTGCAACGGCATCCACAGGGGTAACACCCGTTGCGGCATCAGCCTTCGCATCGGATTTACCGTGGCAGCCCGCCTTACCGGCGCTGGCTTTGCCAGCGCAGCAAGCAGCTTTCGGCGCCGCTTCATCCGGAGTGGCCGTGATTGCTTCGGTCTTGTCGGCCTTCTTGGCCTTCTTCTCGGTGGTGGCGCTCTGCGCGGTGGCGGTGGCCACGAAGGCGGTGAGGGCCAGAATGCTCAGGAGGGTACGCATGATTTGGTGTTTTGAGGCCGCCAATTTAGGGCGGCGGCGAGCCGAAGCATCAATCGGGCCACGATTCAGCCTTTTCCCTCGTCGAGTTGGATCATGGCGAAGACGGCGTAGTTGATGATGTCGAGGAAGTTGGCATCAATGCCCTCGCTCACCAGGGTGGCGCCCTGATTGTCCTCGATGCTTTTGATGCGCAGGAGCTTCATCAGGATCAAGTCCACCAAAGAGCTCACCCGCATGCTGCGCCAGGCCTCACCATAGTCGTGGTTCTTGCGGGTCATCAGGTCGCGGGCGTGCTGCTGCTGCCGCAGGACGTGTTCGGAGGCAATCGCCGCATCCATGTCCGGCGCATCCACCACACCCTGCTCCAACTGCACCAGGGCCATGGCAGCGTAGTTGATGATGCCGATGAGTTCCGGGCGGATGCCCTCCCCCACTTTGCTCTCGCCCACTTGCTGCAGGGTGCGGATGCGCTGCGCCTTGATGAGGATCTGGTCTGTCAGCGATGGGACGCGAAGGATGCGCCATGCCGTGCCGTAGTCCACCGCCTTCTTGCGGAAGAGCTCATGGCATTCGTTGATGACTGCGTCGTACTGCTGAAGCGTCTGTTGCATGCGGTTCATCCCTGCGAACGGGCGGCGGGCGATCTTCGGCCCCTGATGGCGGGCGAAAATAGCGTGGGACAGGTTGCCGTTTGGCGTGTGTGGGACTCCCTGCGCGAAGTGCGCATGCCAGCGGTGATGGGCATCATCAACGCAACGCCCGATTCGTTCCATGCGGCCAGTCGCGCAGGCATCGATGAGGCGCTGCGCGTGGCGGAACGCATGCTGTCCGAAGGCGCCGCGATCCTCGACATCGGCGGCATGAGCACGCGCCCCGGCTCCGAGGAAGTGACCGAGGACGATGAATTGCGACGCGCAATACCCGTGATCGCCGCCATCCACGAGCGTTTCCCCGATGCCCTGCTGAGCATCGACACCTACCGGTCGCGGGTGGCTGAAGAAGCCGTCGCTGCAGGCGCAGGAATGGTGAACGACATCGGCGCGGGCCTGCTCGATGCGCGCATGCTCGAGACGGTGGCCGGACTTCGCGTGCCCTACATCGCCATGCACATGGAGGGTATGCCGCGCACCATGCAGCAGCATCCGGCCTATGGCAACGTGGTCACCGAGGTCACGCTCTTCCTCAGCCAACGCTTGAACGCCGCGCGCGCAGCAGGCATTCCTGATGTGATCGTCGACCCGGGCTTCGGTTTCGGCAAGACCACGGAGCACAACTATGCGCTGCTCACCCGGCTCGGCTCCATCACGGCACTGGGCGCACCGGTGCTGGTGGGCCTTTCGCGCAAGCGCATGATCAACGAGGTATTGGGCACAAATCCCGCTGAAGCGCTCAATGGCACCACCGCCCTGAACTCCATCGCGCTGATGAAGGGCGCCGCGATCCTACGCGTGCACGATGTGAAGGAGGCCGTGCAATGCGTCCGGCTCGCCAGCATGGTGCAGGCCAGCTAGAACTCCGCGCGCTCTTCTTGCGCCGATTGGCCGCTTGAGCAGCCATCTTCTCCTTCTCAATGGCCGCCACGGCACGCTCGTACCGTACCATGACGCGCGCCGTCTCCGTCCGCATGCGCTCGGTGTAGTCGATGTCCCAGCTGAGGTTGCGCACGCTGTGCTTGTAGCTGGCCATGCCCACCGGCTGATCGAAGACCTCGAAATCGAATCCGCTGATGAAGGCGAAGAGCGTCATCTGCACATCCATCTCATAGAATGGCACATCGGGGAAGAGCGGCACGTCCCGCGCATCGATGCGCACATACTTCGGCACGAGACCTTTCCGGTAGAACCACACCTGGTAATCATATCCACGTTCCAGGTACACCTCGTATTCGCCCTTCCAATTCGTGAACTGGGTCTCGCGCTCAACGCTGTCCTTCACCAGGCGCACCTGCACCTCCCTGAGCCCATCGCCGGTGAAGTGCTCCGTGACCAGACCGTACAAGCGTATGTAGAACGCATTGCTCGGAGCTGCAATACCCAGGAGCGTCAGGGCCAGGAGCCCACGCAACCAGTTCGACCTCCTCCAATCCATCGCTGCCAATGTATAGGGTGCGGCTGCAAAGTTGCGAGAACTTCGACAGACGCATCTTCGCAACAAATCAACCGGCGATGATCCTGAACCTGCGCGCTTCGGAGAACTTCCATATCGTGCTCTGGCTGCTGAAGGACCTGTGTTGGGTGCTCGTGTGGAAGCCCTTGGGGCTGGCCATGCTCATCCCCACCTTCATCATGGCGGTTCACATCGCGTGGAAACTTCGCGGCGATATCGGAGAACTGCTGCATGCCATCGCTGTGGTCTGCTGGATCACGGCCAATGGCGTGTGGATGATCGGCGAGTTCTGGTTCGATGACACCAAGCGCCATTGGGCCGTTCCTTTCTTCGTGGCCGGGCTGCTGGTGGTGGGATGGTACTACTTGGTGATCCTGCCGCGCCGCCGACGGGCCGATGCATCCGCGTAGCGCTGAACATGCGTGCCTGAATGGCTGGCTACTTTCGCCCGCCCCATGGAAACGCTCGCCCGCCTTCGCATACGCGCCAATCGCACCTTGCGCATCGCTGGGGCATGGGCCGCCGTGGGTGCGATGAGCGCCCTCTTTGAGCACAACACCTTGGAGGAGGCGGGCATCGCCGAGGACCTGATGCAGCGCGTATCGGACCGGATGCTGCTCACATTCGGGGTCGGCATCCTCGGGGGCGGCGTGTACATCTTCCTGCTGCGCGACCGCCTGCGTCATCTCGCCTACGTGCCTGCGCTGGG
>DAORNP010000024.1:30995-31231 GCA_035441065.1 Flavobacteriales bacterium
TGCTCATGGTCAGGCTCAGCGACCAATTCGGCACCGGCGGCCTCTCGCATTTCATCGGCCGCTACCGCCAGCCGCGGCAGGAGCTGCGCATCTTCATGTTCCTCGATATGCGCTCGAGCACCAGCATCGCTGAGGACCTGGGGCATGTGCGGTACTTCCAGCTCATCAACGAGCTCTTCCAGGACATCACCGACCCGATCGTGTATTCACGCGGCGAGATCTACCAATACGTGGGC
>DAORNP010000024.1:31241-33177 GCA_035441065.1 Flavobacteriales bacterium
AGATCAGCGTGAGCTGGCCGCTGCGCCGCGGATTAGGGCGGCAACGCTGCATCCGGTGCTTCCGCGACATCCGGGTGAAGCTCCGCAGCCGCGCGGCTTACTACCAGTCGCGCTATGGCATAACGCCCACATTCAAGGCCGGCTTCCATTACGGCGAGGTCACCACCGGCGAAGTGGGGCTGGTGAAGAAGGAGCGCATCTTCAGCGGCGATGTGGTGAACACGGCCGCACGCATCCAGAACACCTGCAACGAGCATGGGGTGGACAACCTCATCAGCAAGGAACTGCTCGACCTCCTGCTGCCCAAAGGGCCATTACCGGTGCGCGAGATCGGCAGCATCGCGCTCAAGGGCAAGCGCTCGGCCATCAGCCTGTGGACCATAGAGCCTGAGGCCATCGTCTTGAAGAAGCCTCAGTAGATCCAGCTCTTCCGCCCGCTGGTCACCACCATCTGCCCAAGCGGGCTGCGATACACCACGCGATCGCCATACAGTTCGAACCGCTTGATGGCGGCTTCGTTGCCGTACCGGAAACGCTGGCCATTGCGGATGCCGCGCAGTTCGCGGTTCAGGTCGAGGTAAGCGAGCAGGCCTCCTTCCACCTGCCACGATTCGGGCACGTATGGCTCCACCAACATGCTCGTGCCGTCGCGGAAGAGCATCAAGCGTCCCTTTTCGAGGTAGAGCAAGAGACTGTCCTTCACCCAATACTCCGTTGGCGGTTCATCGAGGACGCGATGCACGACGCCGCGATCGAAGCACTTCAATCGTCCGTTGCCATCGACATAGGCAATGAGGCCATCGCCTGCCTTGGCGCTGGCCGGACGCAGATCGCTGACCTCATGTTCCTTGCCCTTGTGCAGCACTTTGAACACGCGCGCATGACCATCCCACCAGCCCACCGCATCACCACCGGAAACAGCGATGCCCACATCGGTGCTATCGCTGAGGGTGCGCAGCCGGCCGCCTTGGAAGAGCGAGAGCTTGCGCGCTTCCTTGTTGAAGATCACCAGCGCATTCGATCCGAGCAGCCACTGCGGGCGCTCGCTCCCGCGCTCGATCTGCGCGACCGGATACGCGACGCCGCGCCAGATCACGCGCAATTCGTGCAGCAGCGTATCGTGCAGCACCACCAGGCTATCGCTCACGCCGAAATCGGCCACATGCGCAGCAAGCGCGAAGGCACGGCCGCTGCGGATGGTCTTCAGCGTATCGTCGTTCAACCATGCGATGCGGTTGCGCGTGCCTCTGACAAGCGCCCCGCGGTAATCGAGCAGATGCAAGCGGCGGCCCTCTGCGATGAAGAGCTTCAACTGGCCCTGGTGATCGCGGTAGACCACTTGGCCTTCCATGGCATGAACGAGTTCGGGCGGCCTTGGCTCGAGCTTCTCGAAACGGCCGTTCGCAAGGATCACGAAGCGCTCTTCTCCGGAGCTGAAGGGAACCGGCACTTGGGCCATGGCTCGTGCAGCGACCAAAATGAGCAGCACAACAAGAAGAACATTCCGAATCATGGCGCCATCTTGATCCGCGACACATCATGCACCCGCACCTCCCTGCGCTTGCCCTTCAAGGGCACCAGATGCTCCGGTCCGATGTCGAAGCGCGATGCGGCATCGGGCATGCGCTCCAGCAATTCAGCGCTCACGAGGATGCGCGTCTTCATGGTCTTGGCCAGACCGAGCATGCGGCTCACGCTATTCATCACATCGCCACTGAGATCGACCGTGCGCTTGATGTGCCCCACCTGCGCCGAGATCACCCGGCCGCCGTGCAGGCCAGCGCGGAACTGCGGCACCAATCCGTACTCGCGCTTCAGTTCCTCCTCGTGCTGCTTGATGCGCGCTTCGATATCGAAGAAGAGATCGAGGCAGTTGAGGTTGCGGATGCCGATGCGCATGGGCATGATCATGACCGTCACCATGCGCATTAAACTC
>DAORNP010000025.1:0-3102 GCA_035441065.1 Flavobacteriales bacterium
GTCGGCATCAGCCCAGGCGAACTTCACAGCTTGCGCGAAGCGCACCGTGGCGCGCAGGTGATCGCTCCAGTAGTTGGAAGAGGTCGCTTCCTCATCCTTCAGCCATTCGGCGGTGACGGTGCTCACGATCGGGATACGCGGCGCGCTGAGCTTCACGCTCTCCACCACCTTGCGGTAGGGCTCCACGATGGCGTCCATCATGGGGCTGTGGAAGGCGTGGCTGGTCACGAGCAATTTGCAGGTGATGCCGTCCTTCTCCAAGTCGGCCTGCAGCTTGGCGATCGCCTCATGCGGGCCGCTGGCCACGCACAATTGCGGACCGTTGTTCGCCGCGATGCTGCAACCGGCGGGAAGCTTCTTCAACACGTCCTCTTCCGCCGCGCGCACGCTGAGCATGCTACCACCAGGCAGCTCCTGCATCATGCGGCCACGGTTGGCCACGAGCTTCACGGCGTCCTCCAGGGAGAACACACCCGCAAGACAAGCCGCGGCGAACTCGCCGATGCTGTGGCCCATCATCGCGTCGGGCGTGATGCCCCAGTGCATCCACAGCTTGGCGAGGCTGTAGTGCATGGTGAAGAGCGAGGCCTGCGTGTAGATGGTCTGCTTGAGCTGCTCGGCGTCCTTCTCCTCTTCGCCGGCCTTAGGGAAGATGATGGCCTTGAGGTCGGTGCCGAATTCCGTGCTGAAGAGCGCGCAGCACTGATCGAAATGCTGCTTGAATACCGGCTCGCTGTCGCAGAGATCGCGGCCCATATTCACGTATTGCGAGCCTTGTCCGGGGAACATGAAGACCACGCCAGGAGCAGCTTCGTGCAGTTCGCGCGTGCTGATGAGGTTGGTGTCCTTGTTGGCGATGGCTTCGATCACTTCGCTGTGCGTGCCACCGACAATGAGGCGGCGATGCTTGAAGTGGCGACGGCCCACTTGCAGCGTGTAGGCTGCATCCGCCAAGGAGGCTTTTGAGTGCGTTTCAAGCCAGGCGCGGAGGTTCTCCGTCATGGCATCGAGGCTGGCCTTGCTCTTCGCGCTAAGCAGGAAGAGCTGTTTCTCGCGTGAAGCACTGGAGGCCTCGGCCACCGGCGGTTCTGCGAGGATCACGTGCGCGTTCGTTCCACCAACTCCGAACGAGGAAACACCGGCGATGCGCGGAATTCCCGTGCGGGGCCATGCGATGTTCTCATTCGCTACGCGGAAGGGCGAGTTGGCGAAGTCGATCGCGGGGTTCGGGGTCTCGAAGCCCACGTTCGCCGGGATCATTTCTTCCTTGAGCGCGAGCGCGGTCTTGATCACGCCGGCGGCACCAGCAGCGGGCGTCAGGTGTCCGATGTTGCTCTTGATGGAGCCGATCACGCAATGGTGGCCATTGGTCTTTCCGCCGAAAGCCAGTGTCAACGCCTCCACCTCGATCGGATCGCCAAGCGGTGTCGCGGTGCCGTGTGTCTCCACGTAGGTGATCTCGCTCGGGCTCACGCCTGCATCGGCTTGTGCCATGGCGATCACTTCGGCCTGGCCACGCACGCTGGGCGCGGTGAAGCTGGCCTTGTCGCTGCCGTCGTTGTTCAGCGCGGCGCCTTTGATCACGGCGTACACATGGTCCTTGTCGCGCACCGCATCATCAAGACGCTTCAATACGATGATGCCGACACCATCGCTGAAGCTCGTGCCTTTGCCCTGTGCGTCGAAGGTGCGGGTGCTGCCATCGGGGCTGTACATGCCGCCTTCGTTGTACACGATGCCGCTGTTGATCGGCGCGGTGATCGCGATGCCACCTGCGAGGGCCATGTCGCATTCCCCATCGCGCAGCGCCTTGAAGGCCTGTGCGATCGCGACGAGCGAGGTGCTGCACGCGGTGTGGATGCTCAGCGCCGGGCCGCGCAGGTCGAACTCGAAGGCCAAACGCGTGGCGATGTAGTCCTTCTCATTCGCCGTCATCACCGCGAAGTCGCCGACCTGCTCGATGAGCTCGGGATGGCCGATGACGTTACGTGTGAAGTAGGTGTTGTTGCCCATGCCGGCGTACACGCCGATGAGGCCCTTGGACTGTGCGGGATCATACGCGGCATCCTCCAGCGCGGCCCACGCCGTTTCGAGGAACACGCGTTGCTGCGGATCCATCAAGGCAGCCACCTTCGGGTTCACCCCGAAAAAGGCATGGTCGAACTTGTCGGCGTCGGTGATCACACCGCGGGCCTTCACATAATCCGGATCGTTGCGCAACTCGGCAGGGATGCTCGGGTCGAGCTCGTCCACCGACCATTTGCTGATGCTGTTCTTCTTGGCCAGCAGGTTCTGCCAGAGCTGTTCCACGTTCTCGGCGCCGGGGAAGCGGCCGCTCATGCCGATGATGGCGATATCCCGTTGGGGCGCGTCATGACGCGCCCGGACACGGGCCTTCGCCATTTCCGCGGGTGAAACGGCCGATGCATCTCCTGCGAGGTAGGCGGCGCACGCCCTTATCGTCGGATGCTGGTACAGCTTTACGATGGGCAGCTTCAGCCCATGGCCTTCGAGCTGCGCCACGGCTTGGATGCTCAGCAGCGAATTGCCGCCGAGGTCGAAGAAGTTGTCGTCGATGCCCACGCGGTCGATACCGAGCAGGTCGGCCCATACGTTGGCAAGGGTCTTCTGCACGCTGGTCGTCGGCGCGGCGAAGGCCACGTCGAGGTCCGGACGCTTCACATCCGGCGCTGGCAGGGCCTTGCGGTCGATCTTTCCGCTGGGTGTGCGCGGCAGTTCCTTCACCGCCACGAAAGCGGAAGGCTGCATGTAGTCGGGCAGGAGGGAGGCGAGGTGCTTACGCAGCTCGTTGGTGCCGAGCTCGCTCTTCGCGACGTAGTAGCCGATCAGGCGCTTCAGACCCGGACGGTCCTCGCGTACGGTGGCCACGGCCTGCTCCACCGCAGGGTGTTTCTCCATGGCCACTTCCACTTCGCCCAGCTCGATCCGGTAGCCGCGAACCTTCACCTGTCCATCGATGCGGCCCTTGTAGTCGATTTCGCCATTGGGGAGTTCAGCAGCGCGGTCGCCGGTCTTGTAAAGACGGCCACCGGGAGTGAACGGATCAGCAAGGAAACGCTCGGCGGTGAGGTCGTCGCGGCC
>DAORNP010000025.1:3142-8306 GCA_035441065.1 Flavobacteriales bacterium
CTTCTTCGCCGGGCTTCACCGGCTTCATCTGCTCATCGAGGACGTAGAGCTTCACGTTTTCGATGGCGCTGCCGATGTTGGGCAGGGCAGGCCAGGTGGAGGGATCGCCTTTCAGCTCGAGTTCGCTCACCACGTGGCCTTCCGTAGGACCGTACTGGTTGCAGAACCGGCAGCCGGGCAGTTGCTTGAAGAGGTTCGCGATGGCCGGAGTTATCTTCAATTGCTCACCGCTGGTGAAGACCTCCTTCAGCGTGGACGGCACTTCGCCCGTGCGCTCCACCGCTTCCGCCAGGTATTGCAACGCCACGAAGGGCACGATGATCCGGTTGATCTTCTGCGCGATGATCTTGCGCAGCAGCTGCGTGCTGTTCAGACGGTCCTCATCGGTGATCAGCACCAGTGTGCCGCCTTGGGCGAACGTGGTGAAGATCTCCTGGAAGCTGACATCGAAGCTGATCGGGGCGAACTGCAGGGTCCTATCGCCTTCGCCGCACACGCTGGTGCGCAGTTGCCACTGGATCAGGTTCGTGAGCGGCGCGTGGTGCATGGCCACGCCTTTCGGGCGACCGGTGCTGCCGCTGGTGAAGAGCACGTAGAGCAGGTCCTCGGGTTTGGCCGGGCATGGGCCTTCGAACAGCGGACCGTTCTCCAGGTCGATGTCCTCGATCAGCAGGACGTCCGCATGGGTGCCCTTGAAGAGGTGCTGGTGAGCCTTGCTGGTGATTACCACCGGCGGCTTGGCATCCTCCAGCATGCCCGCGATGCGTTCGGCGGGGTAGGTGGGGTCGATGGGCACATAGGCGGCGCCTGCCTGCACAATGCCAAGGACGGAGATGATGAGCTCGTGGGAGCGGTCGAGGCAGAGGCCGATGGTGTTGCCCGGGCCTGCACCCGAAGCAGCTAGCGTTTGCGAGAGCCGTTTGGTTCTCTCCAGCAAATTCGCATAGGACATACGCTGTTCGCCATCGAATAGAGCCGGTTGGCTGCTGTGGCGAGTGCTGATGAGGCTGAATACGTTCATTGGACTGTTTGCCTTAAAGCCGAAGGCGTGCAATGCGAAAGCGCCCTCGCTCCTGGTTGATGTGGAGAGCAAGCGCGCCTGAGGATGATTGACATGGTTGAAGGGGCCGTGGAACGCAAGGCGGGCAAGCTGGGTTGCCGGGCGCCCCGAACGCGCTGGCGAAAGTAGCCTCATGTGCGGGCCTTGCATGGGATGGATGTGCTCTGATCCTCAACCACTGGGCGTTTATCGTTGGGACTGTTCTGTCTCGGCTTTCGAGGCAGCGGTGGCATGTTCTTTCGTTTGCCACGACCAGATGGCCGATTAAGCTCCATCAGGTCAAATCGGGAAGCGATAACAGGGGGCGGGGCCATCGGCTTGCGCCCGTGGTTCACGAATGGCAAGGGCTGGTTCTCGGATCGCCGCCGCAGCCGACCGGCAAGCATGAAACCAGATTGAGCTTGATGCGGTACAAGGCCGCGGTTCAACGCACTGACTCCGGGTACTTCACGCGCTGCCTCGCGTGGATGCCAGCAAGAAGCAACGGAGGATGCCGAGGGCCATCCAACATCTGCGTGCCATGAAGCGTCCATTGCTCACTTTCGTTTCGATCCTGATCGCTGGCTTCGCGCTGGCGCAAACCATGTCGCAGCGAGCCGCTGTCACGGTCAGTGCAACAGTTCAGGCCTCGCCGCCGCGCATCACCCTGGCATGGCCCGTCATGTCGAGCACGACGAGCATTACCATATATCGCAAGCTGAAGACCGGAACCAGCTGGGGAAGCGCCATCGCTACCCCTGCGGCAAGCGATCTCAGCTGGCAGGACAACTCTGTGTCGGTGGGCACGGCTTACGAGTACCGTGTGGTGCGCGTTAGCAATGGCGCCACCGGAAGCGGCTACATCTGTACGGGCATCGAAGTGCCACCTGTCGACTATCGGGGCAAAGTGGTCCTGCTGGTTGATAACACCATTGCTTCCGCATTGAGCAATGAGCTGCTCCAGCTCGAGCAGGATCTGCGTGCCGATGGCTGGGGCGTGCTACGCAACGATGTATCGCCATCGGCAACCGTGACGAGCGTGCGCAACACGATCATCGGTCATTACAATGCGGATCCCTCGAACGTGAAGGCCGTGTACATCGTCGGCCACGTGCCCGTGCCCTATTCGGGGAACCAAGCGCCAGATGGGCATAATGAGCATAGCGGCGCATGGCCATGCGATGGCTATTACGGGGAGTTGAATGGGACTTGGACGGACAACACGGTGAACAATGGCGGGGCACAACGCCCGGCCAACCGCAACATACCGGGTGATGGGAAGTTCGATCAGAACAATTTCCCGAATGAAGTGGAGCTTCAAGTGGGGCGCGTGGATCTCTACGACATGCCTGCATTCAGTCAGCCATACGTGGAACTGATGCGCAACTACCTGAACAAGTCACATGGCTACAAGACAAAGGCGTGGGCGCCCCAGTCGCGCGGCATCATGTTCGACAATCTGCAATTCGTGAGCTATCCATTGGCGGCTTCGGGATGGCGCGCCATGGGCCCGCTGGTAGGCCCGGCTAACATTACCACAGCAGCTCAATCGGCTACGCCCTTCTACATGCTGGTGAACAACAATAGCTACTTGTGGACCTACGCCAGCGGCGGCGGAGGCCAGGAGACCTACGATGGTGTGCTCACCTATCATGGCGCCGGCAACGTTGGCAGCGTTCACAATTATGCCTCCACGAACATGAACGGCGTGTTCAACATGTCATTTGGGAGCTACTTCGGCGACTGGGACAACAAGAACAACTTCCTGCGCTCGGCGCTGGGCAGCGGACAAGCGCTCACCAATGTGTGGTCATCGATTCCCGGCTGGTACTTCCATCACATGGGCATGGGGGACAACATCGGCTACAGCGCATGGGTGACCATGAACAACGGCAGCCTCTACACGCCGATCCAAGATGGTTGGCAGGGCTCAATCGGTAAAGTGCATCTCGGCCTCATGGGCGACCCAACCTTGCGGATGAAGATGATTGCTCCACCACAGGACCTGACTGTGAGCAATGCGGCTGGAACGGCGGCTTTCAGCTGGACAGCCAGCACAGAGACCGGTCTTGCGGGATATCATGTGTACGAATTCGCGAGCAACGGCAGCATCACGCGCTTGACTGCCAGTCCGGTCGTAGGTACGAGCTACAGCAATGCCGCTATCCCCTTCATCGCAGGACGACAATACATGGTCCGCGCAGTGAAGCTCGAAGTGGGAGCCAGCGGCAGCTACTACAACCTCTCGCTCGGAGCCATCAGCACCGCTGCTGGAGCACCTGCACCTGATTGCCTTGGTGCAATAGGCGGCTCCGCGCTCCCCGGGACCCCTTGCAACGACAATAACCCATGCACCATCAACGATGAATGGAGCGCGGGATGCCAGTGTGCCGGCGTCGCTCCTGCCGCACCAGCTATAACGAGTCTTACCAGCAATGGCCCGGTGTGCGCGGGTTCAACGCTTTCGCTCAGCTCAGCAGCGAGCGGGTCGGGCAGCCTTACCTACAGTTGGACCGGCCCGAACAACTTCAGCGCTATCGTACAGAACCCGGCGATCACCTCGGTTTCTGCGGCAGGGTCCGGTACTTACACGTTGACCGTTAGCAATGGCTGCAGCAGCGTCCAGCAATCCATCACCGTCGCCGTGAACCAGGCACCTGGCGCAACCATCACGTACGGCGCGGCACCGATCTGCACCACCTCGGGCAGCATTAGTGTAACGCGCACGGGTACCAGTGGCGGAGCCTATTCATCCACGCCAGCAGGCCTCAGCATCAACAACAGCACAGGGGCCATAGCAGCAGCAAGCAGCACTGCCGGAACATACACGATCACCTATTCGATAGCGGCCTCAGGCGGTTGCGCGGCTTTCAGCACCACTGCGAGCGTGAGCATCGTCGCTGCGACTACGTGGTACGCGGATGCCGACGGCGATGGTGCGGGGGACCCGGGCAGTGCCATTCAGTCATGCACACAGCCGAATGGCCACGTTGCAACCGCGGGTGATGCATGTCCCAATGATCCGATGAAGACCGCGCCCGGCAATTGCGGCTGCGGCAATCTGGAGCCCGGATCGGCCTGCGACGACGGCGATGCGAGCACGAGCGATGATGTCATCGGGGCGGATTGCCAATGCGCGGGCACACCTGTGAGCGTTGATTGCCTCGGTGCGCCAAACGGAAGCGCATTGCCCGGCACGCCATGCAACGACAACAATGCCGCAACCGGCAACGACCAATGGAACGCGAACTGTGAGTGCATCGGGCATCTGATTGATTGCCTCGGAACCCCAGGAGGAAGCGCGCTGCCCGGGACGCCTTGCAACGATGGCAATCCGCTCACGGAGAATGACGCATGGAACACGCAGTGCTTCTGCATCGGTGAGCTATCCGTTGTCGATTGCGCGGGCGTGGCCAATGGCGGGGCTTTCATAGATGCTTGCGGCCAATGCGCTGGCGGCAGCACGGGCGTGGTCCCGAATCCTGATTCCGATGCCGATGGCGTGCTCGACTGCGATGACAACTGCCTGCTCGTATTCAATCCGAACCAGGCGGATACGGATGAGGATGGCATCGGCGATACCTGCGATAACTGCCCAACGATCTACAACCCTGATCAGGCTGATTCCAATGAAGATGGCAGCGGAGATGCCTGCGATTTCAACACCGGTATCAGCGATGCCACGACAGCATCTGGACTTTCCATAGTGCCGAATCCGGCGCGCGGCGGTGTGATCCACCTGCGTTGCGCGTCACCCGATGCCCGGCGCCTCAGCGTGCGCTCTTCAACCGGTGCGCTGGCATTCGAGTCGGCCTGGCACAACGTCATCGACATCGACGCCCTCGCCCAAGGCATCTATATCATCGTCGCGCATGATGCGGAAGGCAGACCGCTTGCGCACGCGAGGTTCGTGAAGCATTGATCGGACCGATGTTGGAAGGATGGGCCTCGGCATTGCCGGGGCCTTTCCCGTTCAGGTCGTCGGGGTCTTGCTCAGCGCAGCAGTGTCACCGTGCCGATCAAGTCGGCCTTCTCCGGCGTGAACTGATCCTTCGCCTTCAGCATCCACACGTAAACATCCTGCGGAAGCGTTTCGCCGGCATTGTTCAGGGCACCGTTCCAGCC
>DAORNP010000025.1:8525-9651 GCA_035441065.1 Flavobacteriales bacterium
GAGGCATATCTCTCGATAGCCCACCTCGGGAGGAGAGAATCTCCAGCTGAAATCGCCGATGGTGTCTAGCTCGGTTCCATCGATGGTCCAATGGTAGCTGGCGCCAGGCTCCGGAGTTTGGAAGATCACGGTTGATGGATTGTTCACGCTTACGCGCATCGGTTGCGCATAGAACGATGCGGATGGACCGTCGGAGACGAGTACGGCATTGTTCACCGTGATTGATGCGGTGCAGCCATTCGCATCGGTGACAGTAAGGCTCACATTGCGCATGCCTGCGCCGAGGTACGTGTGCCAGGCGCTCATCACCGTGCTCGCCAAGCCGCCATCGCCGAAGCTCCATCCAGCGCTGATCAGCGGTTCTGGTGTGGTGTTGGTGAAGTTCACTTCCAAGGGCACGCACCCGCGATTCACGTCCACAACGAACGAGGGTTGGGGCAGCGGATTCACTGTCACCGTAACCGCTCCCTGGTCCGACTCATTCGCGCAAGCACCGGTGCCGGTCACCGTGTATGTGTATGCACCTGGTGGCGCCTGCCCCGGTATGAAGGTGCCGCTGAATGCTCCGCCAGGGCCAGACCATGCACCACCTGGCTGCGCGCCGCTGAGCAACGGCAGCAAGTTGGTGCTGGGGCCGTTGATGCAGATGCTCAGGATGCCATCGGCACCCGCGTTGGGCAATTGGTCAACGGTGAGCGCGATTACGGCTTGTGCGTTCGGGCAAGGCGCTGTTCCGGTAACGGTATATATGTAGTTGCCGCTGACTGCCGTTGAAGGATCGATCTGCGTGATAGCCCCGTTTGGCCCGGTCCAAGCACCTGCTGCATTCGGGCTGCCTGTTAGCCAGCTGAACGGATTCACCACCGCTTCATTCGCACAGATCGAAATCGCGCCACCAACTCCAGCGCTGGGTGCTTGCACCACGCTCATGGTTACCGTGCTCGATGCCGATGGACATGGAGCTGGTCCGTTCACGGTATAGGTGTACATGCCCGGAACATCCATGGCGGCGCTGAAGGTGGGCGGATGGGCGGTGCCATCTGGAGCGGTCCAATTGCCGCCTGCGGTTGGTGCGCCACCCAACGCTGTGATCAGATTGAACGGTGCAGCGCTGCTGCTGCAGAGC
>DAORNP010000025.1:9771-10043 GCA_035441065.1 Flavobacteriales bacterium
CAGCGTTCCCGGGATTCAGTGTTCCATTCATCGCTCCACCTCCGGGCGTGGTCCAAGTGCCGCCTGCTCCGGGTGTTCCACCGAGCGAGTTGATCAGGCTAACGGCTGCATCAGTTGAGCAAAGGGTGAGCCCGCCATTGATGCCCGGATTGCTCGCAGGAACTGTGGTTACAGTAACCGCAGCGCTGGCATCTGGGCAGGGCGCAATACCAGCGATGGTGTAGGTGTAAGTGCCATCGGCGCTCGTGCCTGGAGTAAATGTTCCTGCTACA
>DAORNP010000025.1:10143-10936 GCA_035441065.1 Flavobacteriales bacterium
GCTCAACGGCGCACTTACCCCGGCGCTTGGCTGCTGGCTCACATTCACCGTTACTGTTGCGCTTGCGTTCACGCAGGGTGCTTGCGCTTGAATGGTATAGGTGTATCCGCCAGGCGCGCTGGTGCCTGGTGTGAAGGTGGGGTTGCCCAATGGGCCGCCTGGGCCGCTCCAGGTGCCGCCCGCATCCGGTGATCCACCCAGTGAAGAGAACAGATCGACCGGTGCCGATGCCGTGCAGAGATTCACGGTGCTGTTGCTCCCTGCATCGGGTTGCGCGCTGATCGTGAGTGCGAGCGTGGCCGATGCACTGGGGCAAGGTGCCGCACCGGTGATGCTGTATGTGTAGTCTCCACTTGACGCAGTCGCGGGTGTGATGCTTGCTCCGATTGCTTGTCCGCTTGGATCTGCCCAGGTTCCGCCTGCGCCAGGTGTGCCGCCGAGCAAGCTTGTGAGCACGGTGGCGCCAGCGGTCTCGCAAAGCGTGGCCGAAGCGTTGGTTCCCGCGTTCGGCAGCTGATTCACGGTCACGGTAACCGTAGCGCTGCTGTTCGGGCATGGAGCAACGCCATTCACGGTGTAGGTGTAGGGGCCTGGTGGAGACGTGGTGGCATTGAAGACACCGATGACCTGCGCCCCGTTTGGATCGGTCCAGCTGCCACCGGGGTCATATCCTCCGCTCAGGCCATTGATGAGCATGACCGGTGCACTATTGGAGCAGAGGATCATCGGACCTCCCAATCCGGCGAACGGCGATGGATTCACCGTCACGGTAACGCTTGCACTGGCATCCGTG
>DAORNP010000025.1:10964-18671 GCA_035441065.1 Flavobacteriales bacterium
GGTGTAGGTGTAAATGCCCGCAGCATCAACAGCAGGATTGAATGTTCCGGAAGAAGCACCCGTAGGCCCTGTCCATGTTCCACCGGCCATGGGTGCGCCGCCCAATGAACTCACCAGGTTGAATGCTGCACTGCTTGCGCAAGTGGTGGTGGCGCCATCCGAGCCAGCGTTCGGCTGCGGGTTGATGTTGACAGCGATTGTTGCTGTCTGCGAGCAAGGCGGGGAATTCGAGGTAACCGTGTAGGTGTAATTGCCCGCTGCGTCGGTAGAGGGGTCAAGTATCCCCGGGTGGGCGGCTCCGCTCGGGTTGGTCCATACGCCGTTGGCTTGTGGCGTACCGCCAAGCGCGTTGAAGAGCACGCTCGGCGGCGATGCGGAGCAGAGGGTGACAGCGCCATTGGACCCAGCATTCGCAGAGCAAGCCAGTATCACCGCGGGATTCGATGTCGGGATGGGGTCGAGGTTGCATGCAGCGCTTCCCCACGAACCGGTTTCGCTATCGGAGAAGGTGTTGAAGCTCGCTGAAAGGCTCAGGCCGTTCACGCATGCTGGCGGACTGAGCACGCTGATGGTCCAGCAGAACTGCCAGTTCACAGCGCCCACGCAGAAATCCCCGAAGTTGTTTCCGGGGTTGCCATCGGCAGGCGTGGTGTTGTTGTAGAAGAAGCCAGGCCCTTGAGGGCCGATATTGGAGCCTGCCGTGCCTTGAACGCTGGGGTACCATGCCCAATTCCCATTGCCCGAGCAGGATGGCGGCGGTGCACCTGGTGTGAGGGTGCTCATGTCCCAGCCTGGGCCGAAGGAGGCCGAAATACCATGGAACCAATTCGCATTGGACGAATTCCAGAAGGTCACCGTGAAACAGAAGGTCACGGTTTCGCCGCAGGCGTACGTGCCATTGGTGGGTAGTGGCGATTGCGTGAGGGTATAGCCCACCAAGCATGGCTGTGCAAAGGCCGAGGCACTCGATAGCAGAAAGGCGATTAGGAGGGAACGCATGCCGGTGCCGGGTCTGGCGACCAAGTTTAACGACCGGAATGATACGCGCGAGGTTGCCCGGGCTCAGCTTGCCAACACCGGCAGTAGTGCGAGCATATCGGCCGGAAGCTCCTTGCGCTTTCCAATGGCCTCAGAGAATGCAGTGAGGACCAACTCCCCGCATACTTCACCGAGCATCGCGTCATGGGCCCCCTGCAGGAGGTGGCCGACTGCGGCAGCCCCCAGCCTGCTGGCCAGAACGCGATCGAGCACCGTGGGCGACCCGCCGCGCTGCAAATGGCCCAGCACCGTGACCCTCATGTCATAGTGGGGCAATCGCTCCTTCACCTTGTGTGCAATGGCGAGCGCTCCCCCCTCTTCATCGCCCTCCGCCACCACCACGATGCTGCTGGTCTTGCTCTGTTGAGCCACTGATAGCGCACTCACCAATTCATCGATGCGCTGCCGCACCTCGGGAAGCATCACGTATTCGGCTCCCGCTGCTATGGCGCAGGCCAAGGCGATGAATCCCGAATCGCGGCCCATCACCTCTACGAAGAAGAGCCGGTCGTGCGAAGCCGCCGTGTCGCGCAGCTTGTCAATGGCCTCTACCGCAGTGTTCACGGCCGTATCGAAACCGATGGTGCGGTCCGTTCCAGAAAGGTCGTTGTCGATGGTGCCGGGCAGGCCGATGATGCGTGTGCCATGCTCTTGGAAGAGCAGGCGCGCTCCGGTGAATGTGCCATCACCCCCGATGGCCACAAGCGCGTCGATGCCGTGGCGGTGCAGCATGGCAGCAGCCTGCGCCCTCCCTTCAGCCGTGCGGAAGGCCTCGCTTCGGGCTGACCGCAGCATGGTGCCTCCGCGTTGGATGATGTTGCTCACGTCGCGCGGCCCGAGCGGCACCGTGCGGTCGTTGATCATGCCATCATAGCCACTGACAATGCCCGTGCATCGTATTCCGTGATGAGCAGCGGCTCGCGCAACGGCACGCAGCGCAGCGTTCATGCCTGGGCTGTCACCCCCGGAGGTGAATACGCCGATATGCCCGATGGCCGGGCGCTGGCTCATTGCGCAACCAGCTTGCCGAGCGGACGCAAGAGGCCGGAATTGCGCTCGGCTAGTGCGGCGTGGTAGGTGCCTGCGGACAACCCGGCACGCTGGATCCAATTGACCCCTTGCGCTGCAAGCACAAAGCGGAAGACTTCGCGCCCGCTGGCGTCGAAGAGCACAACCGCGCTGCCGACGTGGTCATTGCCAGCCTCCAGGAAGAAGCCATCAGTGAACACGGTAGGGAATGGAACTGGTTGCTGTGCGGCTTGTGCATCCTCAAGGCCAAGTGTGGTGCCCGGATGGCCATAGAGGTTGGTGAAGCACCCCAGGTAAAGTGTGTTGCCGCTGGCGTGGAACGTGTTCTGCGCAATCACATCAGCGCCTTGCAGCCCGCCCTCGTAAAGACTGAAGCTTGCCCCATTGTCGGTGGATCGCAGCACGTCCATGGGGCTGTTGGAGTTGATCGCCCAGTACTTGCCATCATAAAGGATCAGCTCGCCGCCAGTGGGTGATCCGGGTGCGCCAGTTGAATTGGTCCAGTTGGCTCCTCCATTGTTGCTGAACCGATAGCCAAGCCCGCTGATCACCACCAATCGAGAGGCTGTGCCCTGCACTCCGTAGCACGCGAAGTTCGCCGTCGCGATCTGGTTCCAGGTCACTGCCAGGTTGTTCGAGCTTGCGAGACCGGCTGTGGTGGCGGTATAGAGCAGCCCGCCGGCTTCGGCCACTTGATGCACGACCATGTTCAGCGCAAGGCCGCCGTTGCCGTTGAACCACTGCACCCCACCGTCGGTGCTCCTGTAAATGCCGCCTGCACTGCCAATGCTTGCACTGTACACCGCCAAGGTTGTGGAGCCGAATTGGAAGAACTTCTTGGCATAGTTGCTCGAGCTCGCATTCGGCAGCGGGCTAGGATTGGCCAAGGTCCATGATGAACCGGCATTGGTGCTGCGGTAGATGCCGCCTTCAGTACCGCAAAGGAGCACTCCATTTGTGTAGTGGACCGATTGCACCGATTGGCCTCCTGGGAGTCCGGCTCCCGATGGGTTCCACGAGCTGCCCCCGTCGATGCTCTTATACACTGTGGCCACGAATGTGGAGGTATTCGTTGCTACCATGTACACCGCCCCACCGCCGGATGTAATGCTCTTAACCGATTGATAACCGGTGTTGGGAAGGATGTTCCATTGGCCATAGGTTTTAGGCATGGCGAATGGCATGGCGAGCAGCAGCAGGGTGAGAATTCTGTTCATGGGCGTTTGCGTGGGCCGCGAAAATAGGCAGCGGCCTCAACCGCTAGCCGAACTTACTTTCGCCGTATGCAAGCGCCTTGGCAACGCACTGTGCTGACCATTCTGTTAGCGTTGGCCGTGCTGCCTTACTTCATGGCGCGGGCCTTACCGCACGATTGTCATTCGGCTTCCGGAGAGGCCCACGAGCACGAAGCTGCCTGGGTATCGAGCGATTGCGATCTGTGCGATTTGGCCTTGCCACTGGCCGAATCACTTCCCGGGCCCTCGGAGCTCGTAGCGGTTGAGCGACCGATAGCGCAGGCCGCCATGCGCTCGGCCTTCATCGCCTGCCCTGCACCTGCGGGATTCGATGCGCGCGGTCCTCCGCTAGCCTGAAACGTTCTCTAGCGATTGCTCGCGCACCTGCGGGCACCTTTCCGGCATGGTCGTGCGTGCCGCCACCTCGTATCCAACACAACGGACCGTTGAGAGCAGCGCTCTTCATACTGGCCTTCATGGCCCTTCGGTTGGCATCGTTCGCGCAGCCAATGTCGTGTTCACTCGTGCTGAACGGGCGGGTGATTGATGAACACGATGGCGAACCCTTGTCGTTCGCCGAAGTCTTCATCGCTGCGCTTGGCAAAGGCGCCGTGACCAATGATCAAGGCCACTACCGCATCGAAGGTCTCTGCCCCGGCACCTATCAGGTGCGTGTTCACCACTTGGGCTGCGAACCCGTGATGCGCGAAGTCCGGTTGACTTCTTCAACCTCCATCGACTTCAAGTTGGAGCACCATGCCGAGGAGCTGCGCGAATTGGAAGTGATTCAAGCGAGGCCCGATGAACAGGTGGGCCAACCGACCAGGAGCATTGATCGCGAGGAGATGGCGCGGGCCGCTGGAACCGGGTTCGCGGAGTTGCTCACGCGCGTTCCGGGTGTCACGGTGCTCACTACAGGGCCGAGCATAGGCAAACCCGTGATCCATGGCCTCAGCGGCAATCGTGTGCTTATCCTCAACCAAGGCATCCGGCAGGAGGATCAGCAGTGGGGCAGCGAGCATGCGCCCAGCCTCGACCCGCTCAGCGCCGATCGCATCACCGTGGCGAAGGGCGCGGCCAGCGTGCAGTACGGCAGCGATGCCATCGGTGGAGCCGTGATCGCAGAACCGGTGGAACTGCCGCGCACGGCCGGCATCAGCGGTGAACTGCGCGGTTTGGGTCAATGGAATGGTCGCGGCGGCGGAGGAAGCGGTTTGCTCGAAGGCGGCATCAAGGGCATCAACGGCTTTGGTTGGCGCGTGCAAGGCAGTGGCCGCTATTTGGGCGATAGCGAAGCGGCGCGCTACACCTTGAGCAATGCGGGTCAACGCGAATGGAGCGGCAGTGCTTCGATCGGCTATCGCGATCATCGCCGGGGCGCAAGCTTTTACTACAGCCGTTTCACGCGCGAGTTGGGCATCCTGCGCGCCGCGCACATCGGCAGCACCACCGACCTGCAGCGCGCCATCGAGAGCGGCGAGCCGTGGTACACCGCACCCTTCAGCTACGCGATCGACGCACCGCGCCAGACCGTGACGCACCATTTGCTCCGAGCGCAAGGCAGCATTGCGCTTACCGATCGGAACAGGTTGGAAGTGAATTATGGCTACCAGGCCAACGATCGGCAGGAGTACGACATACGCCGCGCTGGACGAAGCGCCACGCCTGCACTCGACCTCTGGTTGGCTACGCACACCGCCGAAGCCGTGCTGAAGCATTGGATCGGCAACCAGGTGCATGGCAAGATCGGAGCATCGGCGATCGCGCAGGAGAACACCAACATGCCCGGCACCGGTGTACGGCCGCTGATTCCCGACTATCGGAAGCAGAGCCTCGGTGCTTTCATCATCGAGCACATGCCGGTAGGGGAGCGGCTCGAGTTAGAGGCCGGCGCGCGTATCGAGGGGACCTTGCTCAATGTGCGCCGCTTCGACCGCGAAGGCCGGCTGCAAACACCGGAGCATCGCTTCACGAATGCGGCATTCGCTCTTGGCGCGAGCTATCAATTGAGCGACAGCGCGCGCCTTCGACTTGGATTGGCAAGCGCTTTCCGTCCGCCGCATGTGAGCGAGTTGTACAGTGAAGGCTTGCACCACAGCGCGGCAGCGATCGAGGAAGGCGACGCCTCACTCGGGAGCGAGCGTTCGCTGAAAGCCACCCTGGATGCGGAAGCTGCGCTCTTCGGTGGCCGCCTGCGGATCGATGCCACAGTGCATGTGAGCCGCATCGAGGGCTTCATCTACCTGCGGCCCGATGGCACGCGGCTCACCATCCGGGGCGCCTTCCCGGTGTTCCGCTACACAGCCACCGATGCGCTCATGGGCGGCTTGGATGCTTCGGCCATGCTGAAGCTGAGCCCACGGTTCGCCTGGCGCATGGGCGGCAGTACGGTGTTCGCTCGCGATCAGCGCAAGAATGAATGGCTCTTCCTCATGCCTGCGGACCGGCTGGAGAATGGGTTTCTGTTCCGAACGGCTTCTGTTGGCAAGTGGAGGGCCTTCGAGGCCAGTGCCACGCATCAGGCCGTATTCGAGCAGCGGCGAATCCCAGTAGGACTTGATTTCGCGCCGCCGCCTTCCACCTATCACCTTTTCGCCCTTTCCGCTTCTGCATCGCGCACGCTCGGGAAAGGTGAATTGCGCATCGGCCTTCAAGCCAATAACCTCTTCAACACCGCATACAGAGACTACCTCGACAGATTCAGATACTTCACCGATGCACGCGGCACGGACATCGTGCTCAGTGTACGCTACGCGTTCGGCCGTTTTGCCGGGCAACGCCTGCTTGATGCGGGCTGAGATGAGCTTCTCACCTCCTTGAACAACGCACAACTCCGTTATCAATGATTAAAAGCACCAAACTCCTGGCACTGACCCTTCTAGCTGCTCTTGCCCTCGCTGGCTGCAAGAAGAAGGATGATGGCCATGACCTAGGCCATGGCCATGATCACAATGAGGAAGAGCTGATCACTACCGTGAAGGCCCTCTTCATGCATGCAACCACGGGAGATACCGTTGAATTCAGCTGGGAGGACCTTGATGGTGATGGGGGCAACGCCCCTGTGATCACCGGCGGCACCGTGCAGATGGGCGCTGCGTATGCGATGAGACTCCTGTTGCTGAACGAGAGCGTGACCCCGTCCGATACCATCAGCAACGAAGTGGCCCAAGAGGCTGAAGCGCATCAGTTCTTCTTCAGCACCACAGGTGGTTCGCTCGGCTGGGAGGGCTATCTCGATGCCGATGCCAACGGTCTGCCCATCGGCCTGCTCACCCAGTGGTCAACGGGTGTGCCGGGAACAGGAAACATCACGATCATCCTGCGCCACGAGCCCAGCAAGAGCGCGGCGGGGGTGAGCGCTGGCGATATCACCAACGCAGGCGGTGAGACCGATATCGAAGTGACGATTCCCTACACTGTGCTGTAGGCGTTACGCGCGAAGGGGCGGCGCATTGCGTTATGCATGAACATGATGCCCTGCGCCGTCCCACTGCTCGTCCTTTTCAACTTATCCGCCTGCAGCCAGCCCTCCACGGGGCGCTTGAGCGATGAGGCCATTGCTGAAGCCACGGCTCCGGCTCCAGGGATCAAGCCGCTGGCTGCGATCATCGATTCATTGAACATCGACACGAAGGGCATTGCCTTCAAGGTGCATAAGTCGAAGCGGCGATTCGAAGTGGTGGCGCAAGGCCATGTGCTGAAGTCGTACCCGTGCGTGCTGGGTGAGGTGCCTGTCGGCGACAAGTTCCACCAAGGCGATCGCAAGACCCCGGAGGGCAGCTTCACCTTCCGCAGCAAGCGCGTCCATGCGCAATGGCACAAATTCATCTGGGTTGATTATCCGAACGCCGAGAGCTGGAAGCGCTACAACGAGCGCAAGGCGAAGGGACAGATCCCGCGCGGCAAGGACATTGGTGGGGAGATCGGCATCCACGGCGTTCCCGAGGGCATGGATCATTGGGTCGATGCCGGCGCCGACTGGACCTGGGGCTGCATCGCGCTGAGGAATGCCGATGTGGATGAGATCTACCCATACATCATCGCGTACCGCACGATGATGGAAGTGCTGCCCTAGTGCCTGCTAAGGCTTGATCTCCTCGGGGAAGAGCTCGTCGTAGCCCGTTCGCGCATCGGGCCTTCGCGCGAAGCGCACACCGCCGATCTCCTGGATGACCACTTCCAATGTGGTGCGCACCAAACAGCCTTGCAGCATGTGCCCGCCGGTCATGCGGCCATCACCATCAGCAACGGCCAGATGCACGTGCAAGCCGTGCTTGGAAAGGGTTCCGCAGAGCGCGCATACTTCAAGATCGCCTTCAACAAGGGCGCCATCCTGCATGCCGCCGAAGCGGATGCGCGCATGGCTCAGGCTGCCAACGGCACTCACGATGGCAGCGGCCTCAAT
>DAORNP010000025.1:18686-22589 GCA_035441065.1 Flavobacteriales bacterium
GGATTGAAGCGAGAGGCGCGCATCTTCTCCGGGGAGCATCCGGAGCGTATGCACCCGGTAAGGCCTCCCAGCAGCGTGCATCATTGATCGAAGCCGTTCGGGAACTGCTGCTTCAGCGCTGCGATGCCATCGCGCACCTTGTCCTCCTGCTCGCCCTTGAAGGCATCGAGCCTGGCGGCGAGTTTCTCATCGTGGATGGCCAGGATCTGCACGGCGAGCAGGCCCGCATTGCGTGCGCCATTGACGGCAACAGTCGCCACGGGCACGCCTGATGGCATTTGCACGATGCTCAACAACGAATCCCATCCATCGATGCTGTTGCGGCTCTTGATGGGCACGCCGATCACCGGCAACGTGGTGAGCGAGGCCACCATGCCCGGGAGGTGCGCTGCGCCACCTGCACCGGCTATGATCACCTTCACGCCTCGTGCTGCAGCGCCCTTCGCGTAGGCGAACATGCGGTCGGGCGTGCGGTGCGCGCTCACCACGGTGAGCTCGTGCTCCACGCCGAATTCCTTCATCGTGTCCAAGGCTTCGCGCATGATCTCCAGATCGCTGCGACTTCCCATGATGATGCCGACCATGTGCTTAGTTGTTGTTCGTCTGTTCTTCACGTTGCCTCGCTCGCATGGGCTCCACACGGCAATGGACCTTTGTTATCGCGATGGCTTGCTCGAGACCAAGGTCAGTTCCGGAGAGCACGGTCACATGGCCCATCTTGCGTCCATCGCGCGTCTCGTGCTTGCCGTACAGATGGATGAAGGTCTCGGGCAAGTGCAGGATGTCATCGGCGCCGATCAACTCGGGTGAGCCGGTTCCTCCTTCACCTACGAGGTTGATCATAGCCGCCTTCGCGCGCAGCGCTGAATCGCCCAGCGGCCAATCGCAATGGATGCGCAGCAGCTGATCGAACTGTGAGCTAGCGCAAGCCTCAATGGTGTGGTGGCCACTATTGTGCGCGCGTGGGGCGGTCTCGTTCACCAGCAGTTCATCGTCCTTGGTCAGGAACATCTCTACGGCGTAGAGCCCCGGTTCGCCGAAGGCGGTGGTCACGCGTTTTGCCAATCGCTTTGCGGCATCGGCTATGTGCTGCGGAACACGGGCCGGTGCACGCAGGTGATCCACCAGGTTCAGCTTCGGGTCGAAGACCATCTCCACAGGGTCGTAGGCCACCTCGGTTCCGTTCGCAGCCCGGGCAACAAGCACGGCGAGCTCTAGGGCGATGTTGGCGCGTTCTTCGAGGATGCAAGGTCCATCGAAAGCCTGGTCAGCATCGGCGGTGCTGCCGATTGGCATCACCCCGCGACCGTCGTAGCCGCCGGTGCGTGTCTTCAGGAAAGCGGGCAGCAGATGCTCGTGCGCGGCGATCTCCGTGCGCTTCTCGATCAATGCGAATGGCGATGTGGGGATGCCATGGTCTGCATAGAACTGCTTCTGCAGCCCCTTGTCCTGGATGATGCGCAGCACACTCGGGTCTGGGACAACGCGTTTGCCCTGTTTCTTGAGTTCTTCCAAGGCTTCCACGGAGACCTGCTCGATCTCAATGCCGACAACATCGGCGTCGGCGGCAAATCGAAGCACGGTTTGCTTATCGCGGAAGTCACCGATCACGAAACGGCTGGCGATCCGCGAACAGGGTGCCTGCGGGTGCGGATCGAGAACATGCACCTCAGTTGTGTAGCGCAGCGCGTTCTCGATGAACATGCGGCCGAGCTGGCCTCCGCCAAGCAACGCGATCACAGTAGCCTTCGCCATGGGCGGCGAAGATACCCGGCTCGCGCCGAGCACTAATTCCTGCGACGCGTGAACTTCGGCGACCTCAGTCGGCTCATGCGATAGCCCAGCGATAGCGCGAGTGAGCGGTTGCGCGGGAAAAGCACTTGATCGTTGGCGAGCACTGGGCGCAATCCGCTGTAGTATCGGATACCAAGGTCAAGTCCGCTCACCATATCAGCGCCAAGACCAAGGATGACGCCGTAGTCCCACGACTCATAGCTCTCGGTGACCTTCGTCGATTCGCCGCCAGCCGATTGCTGGGCCAGGAGGAGCCGGCCCATCTGCGCACCGGCCTGGACGTTGGCCACATTGCCCATATAGAGCTTGAAGGAGAGGGGGACTTGCACATAAAGGGTGCGTACATGGCCGCGATCATCGTCGGGCAACGAGTAGCCTGCGCCCAAGGAGGTAATGAGCACTTCGGGCTGAAATTCCATGCGTGGGCCTGCGCGTAATGCGAGGTAGGTGCCCACGCTCGCCCCGGGAAGCCAATTTCCGCTGCGGTTTCCCGATCTTGTGTTGCTCATCAAGGGACCGCCCTTGATGCCAATACCGGATTGCTGAGCGAAGGTGAGAGGTGCGGAAAGCGCCAGAAATAACAGAAGCGGGGTGCGCATGGGGAAGGGGTCGCGCCGCTTTACGCAGAAGGCGACCGTGCTTGTTTCACGCGACGGCTTGCATTCGGCATGCGCGGCGGACCAGTCGCCCAATACTGATAACAGATCGACGACCCAGAAGCCCCTATCGGGCTAGCTGAGCAATGGCCGCCAGCGGATCGGATGCGCCGAACACGCTGTTGCCGGCCACGAGCACATCAGCGCCGGTGGCCACCAGCTGTTGCGCATTCTCCGCACTCACGCCGCCATCGATTTCGATCAGCGCTTTGGAGCCGGTGCGGACGCGCAGTTCTTTCAGCGCTTCTACTTTGGAATAGGTGCGCTCGATGAACTTCTGACCACCGAAGCCTGGGTTCACGCTCATCACGCAGACCACATCCACATCAGCGAGCACATCGCTGAGCAGTTCGACGGAAGTGTGCGGGTTGATGGCAACACCGGCTTTCATCCCGGCCGCCTTGATTGCTTGGATGCTGCGGTGCAGGTGCGTGCAGGCCTCGTAATGCACCGTGAGGATATCAGCGCCAGCGTCGCGGAAGGCCGTGATGTAATGGTCGGGGCGCACGATCATGAGGTGCACATCGAAGGGCTTCTTCGCATGCTTGCGGATGCTCTTGATCACCGGCAAGCCGAAGCTGATGTTGGGCACGAAGACGCCATCCATCACATCGATGTGGTGCCACGCGGCCTTGCTCGATTCAATCAGCTGGACCGCCTTGCCGAGCTCGGCGAAATCGGCGGAGAGCAGGGAAGGGGCGAGCAAGTGGGACATGGCCGCGAATGTAGGCGGGCGGCTATCAGAATGAAGTCGGCAGCTCCTTGGTGGCTTTACTTCTGCCACCAACGAGCTGCCGACAACGAATTGTGCTTCTGGTCAACCCAGGTACGCCTTCAGCACCATGCTCCGGCTCGTGTGCTTCATGCGACGGATGGCTTTCTCCTTGATCTGGCGCACGCGCTCACGGGTGAGGTCGAACTTCTGGCCGATCTCTTCCAAGGTGTGCGGCTGGTTGCCATTCAGGCCGAAGTAGAGTCGTATGACGTCGGCTTCGCGGCCTTGCAAGGCACGCAGGCTGCGCTCGATCTCGTTGCGCAGGCTGTCGGTCATCAGGGTGTCCAGTGGGCTGGGCAGGTCCGGATTGCTCATCACGTCCATCATGGTGCCACTGTCGCCATCATCGCGCAATGGCGCATCCATGCTCACGTGTCGGCCTGTGTTGTTGAGGCTGGTCTTCACCTCTTCGAGGGTCATCTCCAGCACCTCGGCCAGTTCGTGCGCGGTGGGCGGGCGCTCGTGCTCTTGCTCCAAGCGTGCGAAGGCTTTGTTGATCTTGTTGATGGAACCGATCTTGTTCAAGGGCAGCCGCACGATGCGGGCCTGCTCGGCCAGGCTCTGCAGGATCTGCTGTCGGATCCACCACACCGCATAGCTGATGAATTTGAAACCACGGGTCTCATCGAACCGACCGGCGGCTTTGATCAGGCCCAGGTTGCCCTCGCTGATCAGGTC
>DAORNP010000025.1:22629-32348 GCA_035441065.1 Flavobacteriales bacterium
GCAGGTTGGCCTTGGCCAGTGCTTCAAGTGCCTCTTGATCGCCCTGCTTGATGCGGCGCGCCAGCTCTACTTCTTCCTGCGCGGTGATGAGTTTCACGCGGCCGATCTCCTGGAGGTACTTGTCCAAGGACGGTGTGTCGCGGTTGGTCACCTGCTTCACGATCTTCAACTGACGCATACGTGCCATCTGTGCTCTGTGGTGTTGTGAATGAGGCGCTTTGAACGCCGGGACGGTGTGTGCGGTTACCCGAACGCACGCACTTCCGACGAATGGATGCTCATGGGCCATGAACGCCGAAGGCCGCCCTTGCGGACGGCCTTCGATTCGTTGGAGATGCTTGTATCAGTTGCTGCTGGGCTCGTGTCCGCCCTGGGCGCCGCCATCGTGCTCGCGACGGGGACGGTCATCACGGCGAGGACGATCATCGCGGCGGGGACGATCACCGCGGTCGCGGCGCTCACCGGCCATGGCGGGCTCGCGCTCCACGTAGCCTTCGGGCTTCGGCAGCAGCACGCGGCGGCTCAGCTTCAGCTTGCCGCTGCGCGGGTCTTTGCCCACTACTTGGAACTCGATCACTTCGCCTTCCTTCAGCACGTCTTCCACGCGCTCGATGCGCTTCCAGTCGAGCTCGCTCACGTGCAGCAGGCCATCCACTCCGGGCATCACTTCCACGAAGGCGCCATAAGGCATGATGGTCTTCACCTTGCCCTTGTAGGTGGCGCCTACTTCGGCTTGCGGCGGGTTGGCGATGGCGTTCACACGGGCAAGGGCGGCGTCGATGCTTGCCTTGTTCTCGCTCATGATCTCCACGTGGCCCATGCCGTCGATCTCGTCGATGCTGATGTGCGCTCCCGTCTCGGCCTGGATCTCCTGGATCACGCGGCCACCGGGACCGATCACGGCGCCGATGCTCTCTTTCGGGATGGTGATGGTGATGATGCGCGGTGCATGCTCCTTGTAATCGGCGCGCGGTGCATCAATGGTCTTCAGCATTTCGCCGAGGATGTGCAGGCGGCCTTGGCGCGCTTGCTCCAGTGCCTGTGCAAGCACTTCGTAGGGCAGGCCGTCCACCTTCATGTCCATCTGCGTGGCAGTGATGCCTTTCGAGGTACCGCATATCTTGAAGTCCATATCGCCCAGGAAGTCCTCGTCGCCGAGGATGTCGCTGAGAATCGCATGGCGCTTGCCATCGCTGATCATGCCCATGGCGATGCCGCTCACAGGGGCGCTGATCTTCACGCCGGCGTCCATCAGGGCCAGGGTGCCGCTGCACACGGTGGCCATCGAGCTCGATCCGTTGCTCTCGAGGATGTCGCAGTTCAGGCGGATGGTGTACGGGTTGGTCTCCACGCCGGGGATTACGGGCTTCAGGGCGCGCAATGCCAGGTTGCCGTGACCCACTTCGCGACGGCCGGGGCCGCGGATCGGCTTCACCTCACCGGTGCTGAAGCTGGGGAAGTTGTAGTGGAGCATGAAGCGCTCGCTGCCCTTGCGGGTGGCGAGGTCGATGGTCTGCTCATCCATGCTGCTGCCCAAGGTGACCATGTTGATGGCCTGGGTCTCGCCGCGGGTGAACACCGCGCTGCCGTGGGTGCCGGGGAGCACGTCGATCTCGCTCCAGATGGGTCGGATGTCGGTGGTCTTGCGGCCGTCGAGGCGCTTGCCATGGTCGAGGCACACGTTGCGCACCGCTTTCTTCTGGGTCTTCTTGAAGTAGCGCGCCAGCATGGCCTTATCGGTCTTCTCCTCATCGGCGAGGGAAGCGAGGCAGGCTTCCTTGATGGCGGCGAACTTCTCGTTGCGCTCTTCCTTGGTCGTGGGGTTCATGGCCAGATCGTAGTACTTCTGGTAGCAGAAGTCGTGAATCTTCTGGCCGATGGCCTCGATGTTGTTCTCGTGGTTATAGGTGCGCTTCACCAGGCTCTTGGGCACCATGGCGGCGAACTCCTCGATGGCGATGCACTGCTTCTTGATCACATCGTGCGCCAGCTTGATGGCCTCGATCATGTCAGCCTCCTGCACCTCCTTCATCTCTCCCTCTACCATGAGGATGTCGGCCTTGGTGCCGGCCACGATCAGGTCGAGGTCATTACCTTCGGTCTCCTCAATCGTTGGGTTGATGTGGAACTGGCCAGCCACGCGGGTCACGCGCACTTCGCTCACAGGGCCGTCGAAGGGGATGTCGCTCACGGCCAATGCCGCAGCGGCGGCGAGGCAGGCGATGGCGTCGGCCTGGTTCTTCTTGTCGGCGCTCATTAGCGATACCACCACTTGGGTGTCGCCGTGGAAATCGTCGGGGAAGAGCGGGCGCAGTGCGCGGTCGATGAGGCGGCTGGTGAGCACCTCGTGGTCGCTGGGGCGCGCTTCACGCTTGAAGAAGCCGCCGGGGAAACGGCCGGCAGCACTGAATTTCTCGCGGTACTCCACCTGCAAAGGGAGGAAGTCGATGCCCTCGCGGGCTTCTTTGGTGGCCACTACGGTGGCGAGCAGCATGGTGTCGCCGATGCGGGCCATCACGGCGCCGTCGGCTTGTTTGGCCAGCACGCCGGTCTCCAGCGTGATGGATTTGCCATTGCCTAGGTCAATGGTCTTGGTGATTCCTTGTGGTCTCATGGTCTTGGGCGCGCCTTTCGCGCCGGTTTTGTGGTTGGTTGTCTTTTCGTTGGGGCCGATGATGATCGTCCCGTGCATCGTCCCGATCATTATCCCATCGGGAGGGAAATGGAAGGGGCGACCGTTTCACGATCGCCCCCTTCGATCAGGATCTAATGCTCTGTGCCGCCAAGACGGCGCATTGCCGGCTCACTTGCGCAGACCGAGCTTGCCGATGATGGCCCGGTAGCGTTCGATGTCGTGGGTGCGCAGGTAGTTCAGGATCTGCTTGCGCTTGCCCACCAGGTCCAGCAGCGCCTTCTCGGTGCCGTGGTCCTTTTTGTTGGACTTCATGTGTCCGGTCAGATGGTCAATCCGCTTGGTGAACAGGGCGATCTGGCTCTCAGCCGCACCGGTGTTCTTCGCGTTGCCGCCGTGTTCCGTGAAAATGGCCTTCTTAGCCTCGCTGGTCAGGTACATGGTCTTTCGTAACAGGGCGCGAATGTAGCGGAAGATTCTTTTCGACCGACCGGTGAGGGTGAGTTTATGAGAAGCAGTGGGGTGCGAGATTCTCACCGAAGGGCATGTCGTGCTGAGGTGGGGGGCTGCGCCTTATTCTGCTTGAATCAGCATCCTCTCGAAGATTGCATAGTCCTGATTGTCAATTACTTTACTTACTTTCAATTAGGCGATACGGTACTATCGTTGCAGCCATGGGGTTGGGTTCTTCCCGATTCATCCCACCTGCCGTGTCGATCTTGCGCGGCGCGAACTGCGGAACGGCTATTCGCCAAGGCCTATCGCCTGAGATGAAAGTCCTTGTCATCCACTACTCGCAAACGGGCCAGCTAACCGCCGTGCTTAGTGCTTTGTGCGCACCGCTGATCGAGGCCGGCGCACAGGTGGATCAGTTGCCCATTGCTCCCGCCACGCCTTATGCCTTCCCATGGACGCGCATGGGTTTCTTCGGCGTGTTCCCAGAAGCCGTGAATGGCGATCCGGTTCCATTGCAGCCATTTGAGCCACCCATCGGCCAATACGACCTCATAATCCTGGGCTATACCATCTGGTACCTGAATCCATCCATCCCGGTCAATTCCTTCTTGAGGCAGGCACAGGGCACATCGCTTTTCCGGAACACGCCCGTGCTCACCGTGATCGGGGCTCGCAACATGTGGGTGCATGCGCAACAGAAGGTTCGCGCGCTCATCGCGGATCTGGGCGGCAAGCCGGTGGGAAACATCGTCGCAGAGGACCGCAGTTCCAACATGGTCAGCCTGGTCACCATCATCCGCTGGATGTTCTGGGGGAGGAAGGACGCATTCCTTTTCTTCCCACCCGCAGGTATCCGTGAGGCCGACATTGCTGCGAATGCCCGCTTCGCGCCGGTAATCCTGGAGCACCTGCGTTCGAGGAACTGGGACGGCTTCAACTCCCGCTTGCTCGCTCTTGGCTCGGCGCGCATCAAACCTGCATTGCTCGTTCTTGAGAAGCGTGCGCTGGTGCTCTTCGGCAAATACCGCGCGTTCATTCTGGCCAAGGCCGACCGTGATCCTGGAAGCCGCGAGCGCCGGGTAGCCACCTTCTCCGTAGTGCTTCCCATCGGCGCGTTCATCCTTTCACCGATCACCGCATTGAGCACCTTCCTCGTCTCCTTGTTCAAGCGCAAGGCCATCGAGCGCGAGGTGAATGAGCTCCTTCGGTATTGAACGTGTTGCAATGCACCTGTTTCCCGGACGGATGAACGGGTATTTTCAAGTCCTTTGCAGACCGTCCCCGGACGAGTCCCGCATTCCCTAAAGAGCTGCTTTGTGAAGGAGGTTTTCATTACCCGTGTTTCAGGTTTCCTGCCTAACGACCCCATCGGCAACGACGAGATGGAGGGCTTCTTGGGCTTCATCAACGATGCCCCTTCGCGGGCCCGGCACATCGTGCTGCGCAACAATGGCATCAAGCGCCGGTTCTATGCGCTGGATAAG
The DNA here is from genome assembly GCA_035441065.1 of Flavobacteriales bacterium. Taxonomy (GTDB): domain Bacteria; phylum Bacteroidota; class Bacteroidia; order Flavobacteriales_F; family PHOS-HE28; genus PHOS-HE28. The sequence continues at coordinate 27,202 of DAORNP010000025.1, forward strand.
CAGCGCCGCCTCACGCACACTAACGCCGAGCTGGTTTTCGAGGCGGTGAAAGGACTCACGGGCAATGGACTTGCGCTCACGGACCTCGAGGTCCTCGCCTGCGGAACATCGGCGCCTGATCAGTTCCTGCCCTCGCACGCATCACAAGTGCATGGCTTGATGCCGCATGCCATGGAGATTATATCGCCCAGCGGCGCGTGCTGCGCGGGCATGCAGGCCCTGAAGTACGCCCACATGAGCGTGGCCTCAGGCAATTCGCGCAACGCAGTGGCCACGGGCTCGGAGCTGATCTCGCCCATGATGATGGCCGAGAACTTCCAAACGGAGGCCGAGCGCATCGCCCAACTGGAGAAGAACCCCATGATCGCCTTCGAGAAGGAGTTCCTGCGCTGGATGCTCTCCGATGGGGCGGGAGCAGCGCTTCTGGAGGTCCAGCCACGCGGCGAATGCGACCTGCAAGTGGAATGGGTGGTCTCGCGGTCCTTCGCCAACGAGTTGGAGGCCTGCATGTATTTCGGTGCCGAGAAGGAAGAGGGCAGTCGCTTCCGCGGTTGGAAGACCTACAGTGCTGCCGAACTGGCACCGCATTCGATCATGAGCATGAAGCAGGACACCCGCCTGCTTGGCAAGCACATGGTGCCCGTGGCGATCAAGTGGCTGCGTGAAGTGATGGATGAGAAAGGCGTGGACATCCAGGAGGTTCAACACTTCCTCCCGCATCTCTCGTCCATGTACTTCCGTGCCCAAATCGAGCAGGAACTGCTGAGGCACGGCCTCCACGTGAAGGAGAGCAGCTGGTTCCTCAACCTCACCGAGGTGGGCAACATCGGCTCCGCATCCATCTACCTCATGCTGCGCGACCTGATCGTCGCTGGCAAGGTGAAGAAGGGCGATCGCGTGCTGCTGATGGTGCCGGAGAGTGCCCGATTCAGCCTGTCATTCGCGCTATTGAAAGCAGTGTAGTGGATTCGTTGCGCATCGAGTCGAATCGCGCTGCGGCCAAGATGCGGATCACCCGTGCAGTGCGCACATTTGTGTTCCTCAACGATTCAGCCTGAAATGAAAAAGGAAGAAGTGCCCCAGGACGATGCCAACATGCTCGAGGGCAAGTTCAAGGTGGTGAAGTACGCCGTGAACGAGAAGGGCGAGTACGAGAAGGTGCCCAGCGTGGGCTGGGAACCGGAGAACGTGGCCCTGGAGCAGGCGTGGGGCGTGATCCACGAGCAAGTGGCCGAAGCGCGTCAGAAGGTTGAAGCGGGCGAGCTGAGCACCCTCGCCTATCACATGGAAGTGAACATGATGGACCCCTCATTGCTGAGCAAGCACGTCGGCCTCTCAGCGCGCGCCGTGAAGCGGCATCTGGAGCCGGCCGAATTCGCGGCGCTCGACGAACGCACGATCGAGCGTTACGCCGAAGCCTTGCAGATCACCGTGGAGGAATTGAAGAAGCTGCCCGCATGAGCCGCAACGACGTCACCGTGCCCTTCGAGCACCAGCAATCGGCGCACTGCGAAACGGGCGTGATCTCGAACCTCATGCGTTTCCATGGCTTGCGCGTGAGCGAGACGATGGCCTTCGGGATCGGTTCCGGGCTCTTTTACAGCCACATGCCTTTCTTGAAGATGAACGGCATCCCGGTCACCTCGTACCGGATTCTGCCGGGCCACATCTTCAAGCGTTTCTCGCGCAACATCGGCGTGGAGATGAAGCGCAGATCGTTCCGTGATCAGGAGGAGGCCATGCGCGCCATGGATGATGTGCTCGACCAAGGATTGCCCGTTGGCATGCTCACCAGCGTGTTCTACCTGCCATACCTGCCGAAAGCCTTCCGCTTCCATTTCAATGCGCACAACATCGTGGTCTTCGGCCGCCAGGGCGATGAGTACCTCGTGAGCGATCCTGTGATGGACGGCACCACTATGATCCATCGCCGCGCCTTGGTCCGCGCGCGCTTCGCCAAGGGCACGCCGAATACCAACGGGCGCATGTACTATCCCACCAAGGTGCCTGCCGATGCCGACCTGAGGCTGGCTGCGGCGAAGGGCTTGCGCCGGGTCGCGCGTGACATGTCGAGCACGCCATTGCCCATGTTCGGCGCCAAGGGCATCCCTTACCTCGCGGGTAAGCTGCGCAACTACGAGCGTAAGCTGGGGTCGCGCCGCGCCCTGCTCTATGTGGGCAACCTGATCCGCATGCAGGAAGAGATCGGCACCGGCGGCGCTGGCTTCCGATTCATGTATGCAGCATTCCTGCAAGAGGCTGCTGGCTTGCTCGATCGCCCGGAGCTGCGCGACAAGGCCAAGGAGATGACAGCCATCGGCGACCAGTGGCGCGAGTTCGCCTTCGAGGCCGGGCGCCTGGTGAAGGGGCGCGCCGAGGCCGGCAGCAACTTCGATACGCTCGCCGATCGCTTGGTGGAGATAGGAAAGCAGGAGCAGCGCTTCTTCAAGGAACTCGCGCACACCAGTCGTTGAGCGCATGGAGGCGAGCGTGGATATCCGTGTGCGCGGCCTGCTGAAGCGCTACAGGAACAGCGCGGGCAATGCGGTCGATGGCATCGACCTCGACGTGCGGCGCGGTGAATTCCTCGGCCTGCTGGGTCCGAACGGCGCGGGAAAGACATCGCTCATCTCCATCATCACCGGCGTGCGGCGCGCAACCGATGGCACGGTGCAGGTGCAGGGCCACGACATCGCCGCGCAGCCCGATAAGGTGCATGGGTGCATCGGACTGGTTCCGCAGGACATCGCCTTATACGAGATGCTCACCGCGCGCGAGAACATGGCCTTCTTTGGTCGGTTGCACGGATTGGATGGCAAGACCATTCGCGAGCGAAGCGAGCGCCTGCTCGAACTAGCGGGCCTGAGCGCGCGCGCCGATGAACTGATCGGCCAATGGTCGGGCGGCATGCAGCGCAGGTTGAACCTGATCACCGCATTGCTGCACGAACCGGCGATCCTCTTCCTCGACGAGCCGACCGTGGGCATCGATGTGCAATCGCGCGCTGCCATCTGGACCCTGCTCGAGCAGATCAACAAGGCTGGCACCACCATCGTGTACACCTCGCATCACCTGGAAGAAGCGGAGCGCCTCTGCTCGCGCGTGGTGATCGTGGATCATGGCCGCGTGGTGAGCGAAGTGGAGCGGCCCGGTGCGCACGGCGGCGCAGCGCGATTGGAAGAGATATTCCTGGGCCTCACCGGCACCGAATACCGCGACCGCTGAAATGCTCACGCGCATCCTCGCCCATATCCGCAAAGAGCTGCTGATGCTCCGGCGCGATCGCGGCGGCCTCGCCTTGCTCTACCTCATGCCGGTGTGCCTGGTGTGCATCATGGCCGTGGTGCAGGATGCCCCCTTCCGCGATTTCTCCGAGAAGCAGGTGCATCTGCTCTTCCGCGACCTCGATGGTGGCGCCGTGGGCAAGGGCATCAAAGAAGGATTGGAGCAAGCCGGCCCGTTCCAGCTCACCGATGCAACTGGCGATACCGCCATCACGGAGAACGCCTTCCTTGATCTCATCCGCAAAGGCGATTACCAAGTGGGCATCACTGTTCCGGTGAATGCTTCAACCGTGATGAGCAGCGGCTCCGCCGCTGCGGTCTCCAAGCTCTTCGGCGAAATCTCAGGTGATGATGGAGCAAGGGCTTCTTCTCCCGACAGCGCATTCGTTGTGGTGCTCATCGACCCGGCGGTCAAACAGGCCTTCCGCGAATTGGTGAACAGTCATTTGTCGCGCGTGCTCGCAGGGCTCGGCTCTGATCGCCTGCTGGCCGATATGACCGCGCAGGTGCAAGCGCTCACCGGCAAGGAGCTCGGGCCTTTGAAGGTGCAAGAGCCTTTCATCGGTGTGCAGCAGCGCTTGGCCAGCAACGAAGTGAGCGGCAACCGCGTCGCCATCGATTCCACGCAGCACAACGTGCCAGCCTGGACCATCTTCGCCATGTTCTTCACCGTCGTTCTGCTCGCAGGCAACATGGTGAAGGAGCGGGACTCCGGCTGCATGGTGCGATTGCTCACGATGCCCGGTGGTGCCAGTGAGCGCATCGCGGGGCGCATGAGCGCTTTCCTGCTGGTGTGCGTGACGCAAGCCGCGCTGCTCTTCCTCATCGGAATCCTCGTGTTGCCGCTCTTGGGATTGTCGCCCTTCAACCTGCAGCATGTGGACCTGCTCATGCTCCTTGTTGTCACGCTTGCAGTGGGCGCTGCTGCTACTTCGTATGGCGTGCTTGTCGGTTCTTTCAGTGCCACGCAGCAGCGCTCTGCGGTCTTCGGCTCCACTTCGGTGGTCATTCTCTCGGCTATCGGTGGCATCTGGGTGCCGCTCTACATCATGCCCGACGCCATGCGCGCCTTCGGGCGGCTATCACCGCTCAATTGGAGCATGGAGGCCTACAACGTGGTGCTCTTGCGCAATGGGAAGTTCGGTGAGCTCGCGCCCTTCCTACTGCCCTTGCTGGTCTTCACAGCGGTCTGCATCGCGGTCGCCATCTTCGCTGAACGCATCACGGCAAGCCGATGAGCCAGCGCATCCACATCACCGGCATCGGCATCATCTCCGCTTTGGGCAACGATGTTCCTTCCAACCTGGAAGCTCTGGTTGCGGAGCGCACGGGAATCGGCCCCATCACCCGTTTGAGCACGCGGCACCGCGAAACATATCCCGCAGCCGAAGTGAAGCTCGAGCACGAGGCATTGGGCGAGTTGGCAGCACCCGCTAACATGCGCGGTTGGTCGCGTACCGCTTTGCTCGCTCTGAAGGCAGTGAATGAAGCCGTGGCCCACGCGGGCATCGATCCGGCTTTGCCGCGCACAGGCTTGGTTTCGGCGTCCACCGCTGGTGGAATGGACCGCGCCGAACCCATCTACAGGCGGTTCTTTGATGATGATGTGGCGGATGAGGTGGCGCAATTCGTGGGTACGCATGATCCTGGCGAGCACACCGCGCGCATTGCTGAGGAACTGGGCCTCTCGGGTTTCATCACCACGATCAGCACGGCCTGCTCATCATCAGCGAATGCCATCATGCTGGGCGCACGTATGATCCGCAGCGGCAAGCTCGATGTCGTGATCGCCGGCGGATCGGATGCGCTCTCGCGATTCACCGTGCATGGCTTCCACAGCCTCATGATCCTGGACCGCAAGCC
>DAORNP010000025.1:32402-33063 GCA_035441065.1 Flavobacteriales bacterium
CTACGTGGTGCTGGAAAGCGAAGCCCACTTGACTGCGCGCAAGGGAAGAAGCCTCGCATGCGTCACCGGCTATGCGAACACCAACGATGCCTTCCACGTCACCGCGTCCTCGCCCGATGGCGATGGCGCATTCATGGCCATGAGCCAGGCCCTGCGGTCTGCTGGATTGGAACCGGGCGACATCGGCTACATCAACGTGCATGGAACGGGCACGAACAACAATGATGGATCGGAAGGCCGTGCGCTGATGCGCTTGTTCGATGATGCGCTGCCGCCCTTCTCCAGCACCAAACCCTTCACCGGCCACACGCTTGGTGCGGCGGGCGCTGTGGAAGCGGTGTATGCCACGCTTGCGGTTCAGCAGGGCCTGTGCTACGCCAACCTGCGTTTCCAGAACGCGATGCCCGAAGCACCGCTGGTGCCGGTGCTGCGCACGCTGCGCGATCAGCGCCTTCGCCATGTGCTGAGCAATTCCTTCGGCTTCGGCGGCAACAACACCTCACTGATCATCTCCGCACCGTGAGCGCGCGCGTACACATCACCGGCGCGTCGGCGATCAGCCCGCAGCCCAGCTTCGACCGCGAGGCATTGGAGCAAGTTGCCGCGTACGATGCGCATCCGATCAACGTGATCATGCCCGACATCACGGGCTACGTGGATC